>JBFZER010000169.1:0-14485 GCA_041306765.1 Spirochaetota bacterium
ACTCGGCCACCGTCAACGGGCGGAAGTATTCCATGAAAGGACCAGTATATAAGATACACCGGCTTCGGTTCGCGGACGATATTCCCATGATGCTGGAGGTCCGGTACATATCCATGGAACTTTGCCCCGAAATGCTGAGCAGCGAACTCGAGGGCTCCCTGTACGACATCTACCGAGAGAAATATCACCTAACCCTGACGGAAGTCCACCAGATGCTCTCTACGACCATGATTGACGCAGGGGGAGGGGATTTCTTCAATATAACGAAGCCCATGCCCGCCATCCTTGTGGACGGCGTGACCTTCTGCGGCAAGGAAATAATCCTGGAAATGGAACGCTCCATCTATCGGGGCGACAAGTACACCTTCGCCGTGCGGGCCGTCCAGGAGAACTAAGGATCGCTCGCCATCTGCGCCTTCGCATCCTCCTTCCAGCCCAAGGGTTCCACACTCCGGTTCCACTTCTCTGATCTCCCCGAGATATTCCTTGACAGCCTTAACGCTCTATGCTAGCCTTAGTGCGTTAGGTTGTTGGGTGCAATATCGTATAGCGGATGAGGGCGGCGGCCGACTTGGCGAGGGTCGTTTGGGATTCGATCCGAGCCGTAGACGACCGTCGATGTCTTAGCCTGAATTCGACCATTTACTCCTCGTCTTTGTGCGTTAAGAATTCATCGCCGCGACATTTTAAGGAGTCGTTCATGGTATCGAAAACCCTGTTGACCACCATGTATCAACAGATTTACCGGATCCGGGTCTTCGAGTCCCAGAGCATCAAGCTCTACCGGGGAGGATTCATCCGGGGTTATTTCCATCCATATCTTGGGGAAGAAGCGGTGGCCGTAGGCGTCTGCTCGGCCCTGCGGGAAAAGGACTACATCGTAAGCACCCATAGGGGACACGGACATTGCATAGCCCGGGGTGCCAAGCTCGACCGGATGGTGGCGGAGGTCCTGGGCAAAAAGACCGGGTACTGCCGGGGCATGGGCGGATCCATGCACATCGCGGACGTGGACAGCGGAAATCTTGGAGCCAACGGCATCGTCGGCGGCGGCATGGCCATCGGCATGGGTGCCGCCCTGGGCGCCAAGCTCCGGGGCGAGGACCGGGTTTCCGCGGTCTTCTTCTCGGACGGCGCCTGCAACGGCGGACCCTTCGGGGAGACCATCAACATGGCCGCCATCTGGAACCTTCCGGCCATTTTCGTGATCGAGAACAACGGCTACGCGGTCAGCACCCCCATCGAACAGTCCTGTGTGGACTGCGACTTGTACAAGCGGGCCGCAGCCTACGGAGTCAGCTCCTCCCAGGTGGACGGCAACGACGTGGTGGCGGTCTACGAAGCCACCGCCAAGGCCGTCCAGGCCTGCTCGAAGGGTCTGGGGCCCGTGGTCATCGAATGCAAGACCTACCGGCACCAGGGCCACCATGTGAACGACCCGGGCGAGTACATGCCCAAGGAAAAGCTGGACTACTACAAGGGGGAGCATGACCCCGTGACCTTGGCGCGCGCGCTTCTGGTCGAAAAGATCGGGGAAGCGGCGGTGGTGGACCTGGAGTCCGGGGTGGAGAAGGAGATGGATGCAGCCGTCGAATTCGCCAAGGCCAGCCCGGAGCCCGACCTCCAGGAGTTCCTGGACGAAGTCAAGACGTACTACTACTGAGGGAGATGCAATCATGCCCGAAACTTCCACCGAAGGCGCTCCGCGGTTGATCATGTACCGGGAGGCCTTGAACGAGGCTCTGAAAGAGGAGATGCGAAAGGATTCCAAGGTTTTCTGCCTTGGGTTGGGCATCGCGGACCGGGGCGGCTCCTATAAAGTCACCCAGGGCCTGCTCCAGGAGTTCGGACCGAATCGTATTTTCGATACTCCGATCGCCGAAGCCGGCTTTACCGGCGCCGCCATCGGCGCCGCCATCACGGGTATGCGCCCGGTGGTGGAGATCCTGTTCATCGATTTCACCTATCTGACCATGGAGCAGATGTGCAACCAGGCCGCCAAGTATCGGGTGATGAGCGGCGGCAAGGGTCATGTTCCCATGGTCCTGCGGACCCAGGGAGGCCTGGGGAACGGCCTGGCGGCCCAGCATTCCCAGAGTCTGGAAGCCCTGTTCTACCACATCCCGGGCCTCAAGGTCGTGATGCCCTCCACGCCGTACGACGCCAAGGGACTCTTGAAGAGCGCCATCCGGGACGAGGATCCGGTGGTTTTCATCGAGCACAAACTCCTGTACATGAACAAGGGCGAAGTCCCCGCGGGTGAGTACGTCATCCCCCTCGGCAAGGGCGACATCAAGCGCAAGGGCAGCCGGGCAACCATCATCGCCTGGTCCAACATGATCCCCCGGTCCCTGGCCGCGGCCGAAAAGCTCGCGGCGGAGGGCATCGACGTGGAGGTCCTGGATCCCCGGAGCCTGGTTCCCCTGGACAAGGAACTGATCCTGGAATCGGTGCGCAAGACCGAACACGTCGTGATCGTACAGGAGGCCGTGCGCCGCGGCGGGGTGGCTTCGGACATCGCGTCCATCATCCAGGAGGAGGCCTTCGACTACCTGGACGCCCCGATTACGATCCTGGGCGGCCTCAATACGCCGATTCCCTACAACCTCAACCTGGAGAAGCATTGCGCCCCCTTGGAGGAGGATATCGTCGCGGCCGTGAAGAAGATCGTCTAGGCGGCGGTTCCCAACAAAGGAGTACCAGATGACACCAATCATTATGCCCCAGATCGGTCAGGACGTCGAAACCGGGGTTGTCACCCGATGGACGAAGGCTGTCGGCGACCCGGTCAAGAAAGGGGAGGTCCTGGCTACGGTGGAAGGCGACAAGGCCGCCTTCGACATAGAGTCCCCCCAGGACGGCGTTCTTCTACAGATAACCGTGGAACCGGGCAAGGAAGGCCGGGTCCTGGAAGCCGTGGGCTTCATAGGCCAGGCGGGGGAAAAGCCCGCCGGATCGGCTCCCGCCCCGGCCGCTTCCCCCGCGGCCGCATCCCCGGCTCCCGTCGTTGCGCCTGCCGGCCCCGCTCCGGCTGCCCCGACCGCAGCCTCCCCCGTGACCGCGCCGCCGATTCCCCGGGGCAGGATCTTCTCGTCCCCGGCGGCCCGCAGGGTTGCTCGGGAACGGGGAGTCTCCCTGGATGGTATCCGCGGCACCGGTCCGGGCGGCCGGATCATGAAGCGCGATGTCCTGGGGGCGCCCGCAGGAGCGGCTTCGGCGGCTCCGCAGAAGCCGGCTGCTTCCGTGCAGACCCCGATACGGGCTTCCGCGGACGGCCAGGATACGGTCCTTCCGTTCAGCCGGATGCGTCAGATCATCGCGGACCGGCTGTCCCTGTCCAAGAGCACCATCCCGCACTTTTATCTCTTCCAGGACCTGGATATGGAGGACGCCCTCCAATGGAGAGAGCTCCTCAATCAGCGCTCCGGGACCAAGGTGACCGTGACGGACATGATCGTCTGGGCCGTCGCGGCGACCCTTCGGGAGTTTCCGCGGATCAACGCCCACGTGGAGCAGGACCGCCTGGTGGCCAAGGCCCGGATCTGCGTAGGTGTGGCCACGGCTACCGAGGACGGTTTGCTCGTGCCGGCCATCCCGGATACGGACGGTCAAGATATTCAGACCCTCTCCGCGGAGATCCGCAGGAGGAGCCAGGACGCCCGGAACGGGAAGCTGGACCTGACCGTGAAGGGCACCTTCACGGTGACTTCCCTGGGCATGTTCGGCACCCAGAGCTTCCTGCCCATCATCAATCCCCCCGAGGCCGCAATCCTGGCGGTAGGCGCGGCGGAGAGCCGGCCCGTGGCGGTCGGGAACCTGGTGGGCGTCCGGAAGGTCATGACCGTGACCCTGGCCTGCGACCACCGCGCCGTGAACGGGGCCGAGGCTGCCCAGTTCCTGGCCCGGCTCAAGCAGGTCTTCGCCGACCGCTTTGTGCCGGCCCGGTGACGGCCGGATTGCAAGGAAGCGAAGAATGAGCCAAACGGAATTGTACGACGTGCTGATCCTGGGGGCCGGGCCGGGCGGGTATCCCGCCGCGATCCGGGCCTCCCAACTGGGCCTCAAGGCCGCGGTGGTGGAGAAGGACAAGCCCGGCGGGGTCTGCCTGAACGTAGGCTGCATCCCCTCCAAGAGCCTGATCCACCAGGCTACGGAATTCCGGTCCCTGGCTTCCCTGGAAGGGATCGGGGTCAAGGCCGACGTCTCGGGCCTGGACTACTCCAAGGTTTTCAAGCGCTCCCGGACCGCCGCGGACACCCTGTCCCGGGGCGTGTCCTTCCTGCTCAAGAAGAACAAGGTGGAGCTGATCCCCGGGGAAGGCCGTATCACGGGGACGGGGGAAGTGGCGCTCAAGGACGGGACCCGGCTGAAAGCGAAGAACATCATCGTAGCCACCGGGTCGCGGCCCCGCGCCCTGCCGGGCTTCGAGTTCGACGAGAAGGACGTCCTTTCGTCCACCGGCGGACTCTTCCTGGAGAAGGTGCCCAAGCGGCTCCTCATCATGGGAGCCGGGGCCATCGGCTGCGAGTTCGCCTACATCATGAACGCCTTCGGCGCCAAGGTGACCCTGGTGGAGATGCTGCCCCAGATCCTGCCCGCCGAGGACGCCCAGATCGCCGCCTGCCTGGAGAAGGCCTTCCGGGCACGGGGGGTCGAGATTTTCGTCTCCACCAAGGTGGAGTCCTGGCGACGGGCCGGGGACGGGAGCCTGGAAGCCGTTTTGGCGGGCCCCGAAGGTTCCCGGAAGGCGGCCTTCGACAAGCTCCTGGTGGTCACCGGCCGCGTGCCCAACACCGAGGGGATCGGCCTGGAATCGGCGGGAATCAAGACCGAGCGGGGCTTCATCCCCGTGGGAGACTACGGCCAAACCTCGGTACCGGGGATCTACGCCATCGGGGACGTGACGGCCACGCCCCTGCTGGCCCACGTGGCCTCCGCGGAGGGTGAACTGGTTGTGGAACACATCGCCGGATTGGAGACGCCGAAGAGGGTGGACCCCCTGGAAGTGCCCATGGCGGTGTACACGGAGCCCCAGGTGGCCAGCTTCGGCCTCAACGAGACGGCGGCCAAGAAGGCGGGAATCAAGTTCGCGACGGCGAGTTTCCCCTTCCGGGGTATCGGCAAGGCCGTGGCCATCGAGGATGCCGAGGGCATGGCCAAGGTGGTCTACGATCCGGACAGCAAGGAAATCCTGGGGGCCCAGATCGTAGGTCCCGAGGCCACCGAGCTGATCCACGAGCTCCTCCTGGCCAAGAAGGCGGAGCTCTTCCCAGCGGACCTCACGGCCATGATCCACGCCCACCCGACCCTGTCCGAGATCGTCCTGGAACTGATGCGGGCCGCCCAGGGGCACGCCATCCACGCATGACTTCATCAAGGAGATTCAGATGAGCAATTACTGGAGAGATTACGTCAAGCTGAGCCCCGACACGGAGATATGGTGGGATTCCTCCCCCCTGGTTTGGCCGAATTTCAAGGAGGACTTCATCAAGGAAGTGCCCGAGGCAGACCGGGACTGGTTCAAGAAGGAGACGGAGTCCATGTACTGGGACACCGCTCCCGCCAAGGATTGGGCCTTCCACGGCTGCACCACCAATCCCCCCCTTTCCTGGGCGGTTCTAAAGACCCGGAAGGAAGAGTGGGTCGGGATCATAAAGGAGAAGCGCAAGGAATACAAGGGCCGATCCAAGTACGGCCTGTTCCTCGAGGTCTATTACGAGGTGGTCAAGCGCAGCGCCGAAAAGCTCCTGCCCCTCTTCGAGGCCTCGGGCGGCAAGCTGGGGCACATCTCCGCCCAGGTGGACATGCAGCAGATGCGCAACACCGCCTATATGGCCGAAATGGGAGAGAAGCTGGCCAGCCTGTGCCCCAACGTCATGGTGAAGATCCCCGGTTCCACCCAGGGCATCCCGGTCTTCAAGCACCTGGCCTCCAAGGGCATCGCCACCAACGCCACCTGCGTGTTCAACGTTTCCCAGATCCTGGCGGTGGGCAAGGCCGTGGCCGAGGGCCGGGAGATGCACCTCAAGGAGAACAAGACCCCCCGCCACGGGTGGCGCGCGGTCTGCACCCACATGGCCGGCCGGCTGGAGGATTCCAAGGCCTTCCGGGGCGTGGTCGACAAGGACAACCTCAACATCGACTCCTTCGAACTGCGGGCCGCGTCGGAGGCGGTGGTCAAGAAGTGCGCCCGGATTTACAGGGAGCGGAAGTACCCGGTCAAGATGCTGATCTGCTCGGTTCGGCCCCACCGGAACCAGGACGGAACCTGGTGCTACCCCCACATGGAGATGTTCGCCGGCGGCGACTACGTCAACACCGTCCCGCCCAAGGTGATCGGGCAGTGCATGGTCTGGTACAAGGACAAGCCCATCCAGCCGCGCTGGAACGACCCGGTGCCCGAGGAAACGATGGCCAAGCTCCGGCAGGTCAAGTATTTCAACCAGTCCTACGAGGAGGACGGATTCTCTGTGGAGCAGTTCAACGAGATCACCTCCCTGGTTGAGAACGAGGTCGAGTTCGTGGGTGCTGTCCGGGAGATGATCGAATACGTGGGATCCTTCCTCTGATCCCCCGGATCCCGATTTCCGGGCCGGCGGGCGTCCCCGGGCGCCCGCCGGCTCTTCCATTCCGAAGCCGGGCCGGGGAGGGCGCATGTCGGAGATAGCGATACTCGGGGCCGGGTACATGGGCAGCGCGATAAGCTTCCCCCTCCGTGCAAACGGCCACGGGGTCCGGCTCTGGGGTACCTGGCTGGACGACGAGCTGGTCCGGGGCTGCCGGGAAGGCAGGCATCCCCGCCTCAAGAAACCGCTTCCCGAGGGTGTCCGGGTCTTTGATTCCACCCGCCTCGAGGAAGCCCTGGACGGGGCCCGGGCGGTCTTCTTCGGGATAGCCAGCGAGGGCTTCGAGCCGGTGTACCGCATGCTCCTGGAATATCTGGATCCGGAGGTCCCCGTCTTTTCCCTGACCAAGGGCTTCGTTCCCCTGGGGGGACGCCTGCTCCGGACCAGCGAAGCCGCGGAAACCCTGTCCCGGGAGCGCCCGGACGCCCGGAAGCCGCGCTGGGTTTCCGTCGGAGGGCCCGTGAAGGCGGTGGAACTTTCCGACGGGATTCCCACCGCCAGCGTCTACGCGACGGGGGATCCGGGATTGAGGGACTCCATACTCTCGTTCCGCACCCCGGTGTACAGGACGATCCCGGGACACGACCTCATCGGGCTCGAACTTTGCGCCTCCCTCAAGAACGCCTACGCCATTCTCCTGGGCATCTGCGACGGACTGTACCGGGGCGAGGCGGGACGCCTCTTCGACAATGTCAAGGCCCTGTTCCTGACAGCCTGCGTGGGGGAACTTGCGGCGTACGTACGGTCGGCGGGCGGTTCCGACCGGACAGTCTATGGTCTGCCCGGAATGGGCGATCTCCAGGTGACGGCCCAGTCGGGCAGGAACCGGCGGTTCGGCGAGCTGATCGGCGGCGGAACGCCGGCGAACGAGGCGTATCGATCCATGTACGAAGCCGGGGAGATCGCGGAGGGCTACCATGCGGTGCGCCACGGCTGGGAGTACGCCCGGATGCTCGACCCGGGACTCCCCGCGAGGCTTCCCATCCTCTCGGCCTTGCGCGGAATCCTCTCGGAGGAGATCCCGGTGCGGAAGGCCGTGGACGGCTTGGTGGAAGGATATCCCTACCGATGAACCGTGAGAAGTTTCCTTGTTATTACCCAAGTAAGGCAGTAATGTATAACCAAGGAGACGATCATGCAGCTACGAACGCGGACCATCTGCGCCGTGATCCTTGCCCTGTCCTCCGCGGCTTCCTTCGCCTCGGAACCCGGGTACGCGGCGATCGAAGCATCCAGCCAGATACTCAAAGGGGAGTCGGTGATCGTCTCGAGGGTTCTGAGCCCGTCTGCCGGATGGGTGAGCGTGCATATCGCCGAGGACGGCAAACCGGGGAGGCTCCTGGGATACGCACCGGTCCGGGCCGGGGAGAACTCCTTCGTCTGGATCAAGCTGGACCTGACGGGCATCGCCCCCGGCCTTGTGGCGGTCCTTCGCGCAGACGCCGGGAGAGCCGGAATCTTCGAACATCCCGGTCCGGACGCACCGGTGATCTCGAACGGGGCGGTGGTGATCGCGTCCTTCAACCTGGTGGGCTGCCGCGGGGAGATTTCCTGCGATCCTCTCCTCCCGGAGAATTCGGCCGCCGCCTCTCCCTGGGGAGCCTTCGGACAGTAGCGGTACTTCCCGGATACCTCGACGGCGAGAAACCCTCCCGGCAGGGCTCCGAATTCCATCCGTACCAACATTCCCCTGAACCGACCGCGTCTTCCTGCGGAGACGCGGTCTTTTTCCTTGTAACTCGCGAATCGTCCCCTGGACCGGGATTTCATAGGGTACGTCCGACCCGCGCGGCGCGCGGAAGACGCACCGGATTCGAAACCGTTATTGGAGGTGCATCATGGCGATACGAAAGATGAAGGTTGCGATCGGCTGCGATCCCAACGCGGCGGATCTCAAGGAAACGATCAAGGAACTGCTCAAAGCGGAAGGGATCGAGTTCGAGGATTTCGGCAGCGCGGATCCGATTTACGCCAACGTAGCCTTTGCCGTAGGCGAGGCCGTGGCCGCCGGAAAGTACGACAGGGGCATCCTCGTCTGCGGCACCGGCATCGGCATGAGCATCGCGGCCAACAAGGTGCCGGGAGTGTATGCCGCGCTCCTGTCGGACGCCTACTCCGCGGAACGGGCGGTGCTCAGCAACAACGCGAACGTGGCCACCCTGGGATCCCAGACCCTGGGTCCTGTGACGGCCAAGACCTATGTGAAGATCTGGCTGGAAGCCCAGTGGGAGACCGGGTCCCGTTCGGAATCCAAGGTCGCCCGGATCGTGGAATACGCCAAGGCGCACCAGAAGTGAGGGCCCGGATATGCCGTTGAACGACAAGGACCGGCGCGCCCTTGAAATCAGGGCCCTGGCCATTCGCAGGAACATCCTCCGGATGATCGAGGCTTCCGGCGCCGGCCACCTGGGCGGAGCCCTGTCCTGCGCCGATATAGCCTCGGCGCTCTACTTCCGTGTCCTCAAGCATACCCCTTCGGATCCGGGACGGGAGGACCGCGACCGCTTCGTGCTGTCCGCGGGGCACAAGTGCCTGGTCCTCTACGCGGCGCTTGCTGAGGCGGGGTATTTCGATCCCGCCGTCCTGGATACCTACGGGGCCCTGGACTCCCCCATACCGGGCCATCCCTGCATGCACAAGCTGCCCGGGGTAGAGGCCAACACCGGGTCCCTGGGTCACGGGCTTTCCATCTCCGCGGGCATGGCCCTGGGGCTCCGCATCGCAGGTCGGAAGAGCCGCGTGTTCACGGTGATGGGTGACGGGGAGCTCGCTGAGGGCTCCAACTGGGAGGCCGCGGCGGCTGCGGGACATCACAAACTGGACAATCTCACGGCCCTCGTGGATCGGAATTCCCTCCAGATCGGCGGCAAGACCGTGGATATCATGAGCTACGAGCCCTTGGCCGAACGGTGGGCCGCCTTCGGCTGGAGCGTCCGGACCATCGACGGGCACGATTTCGACCAGATCACGGACGCTCTGGAGTCGGCGCCCTTCGAGAAGGGCAAGCCCTCGGCGATCATCGCGGACACCGTGAAGTCCAAGGGAATATCCTTCGCCGAGGGCAAGGTAAGCTTCCACTACTGGAAGGCCAAGAAGGAAGAGATCGACCAGGCCAAGGCGGAACTGGCCTCGGCGGAAGCGGCGCTCCAGGGCGCGGCGGGGAGCGGACGAGCATGAGCATCGAACGATTGTCGGCCAGGGCCTTCGGGGCCAGCCAGGCGCCCATCCAGGCCTTCGGCGAGGCCCTCCGGGAGGTCGGGGCGGCGTTTCCCGACGTGGTAGCCGTGTCCACCGACAGCTCCAGCGGATCGGGACTGTCTCCGTTCAAGGAAGCCTTCCCGGATCGCCATGTGGAGCTGGGGATCATGGAGCAGGGGGCCGTGGGCATCTGCGCGGGCATGGCAGCCGCAGGGCGCATCCCCTTCTTCGCGGCCATCGCCCCCTTCGTTTCCGCCCGGCCCTTCGAGATGTTCAAGGACGACCTCGGATACATGGAGCAGAATGTGAAAGTCGTGGGCCGATGCTGCGGACTCACCTATTCCCAGCTGGGTCCCACCCACCACTCCATCGACGACGTGGCCATCCTCCGGACCATCCCGGGGGTCACCATCGTGGGCCCCGGGGATCCGGTGACCATCAAGAGAGCGGTGCATGCCCTGGCGGCCCGGAAAGGGCCCGCATATCTCAAGATCGGAAGCCCGGCCATGCCGGTCCTCTACGAAGAGGATGTGCCCTTCGAGATCGGCAAAGGCATCCTGGTCCAGGAGGGACGGGACATCTGCCTGATAGGCACGGGGACGGCGCTGGCCAATACCGTCCAGGCGGCCCGGATCCTTGCCCGGGAAGGGGTGAGCGTCCGGGTCATCGACATGCACACCCTGAAGCCCCTGGACGAGGAGATCGTCCTGGCCGCCGCCCGGGAGATCGGCCGCATCGTGACCGTGGAGGAACACTTCCTGAACGGAGGCCTGGGGTCCGCAGTGGCTCAGTTCCTTGCCTTGAACCACCCGACCCACATGCGGATGGTCGGGGTGGACGACGTGTTCGCCACGAACGGTCCCTATGAAGAATTGTTGGGGCTGTACGGCCTCCTGCCGGATCAGATCGCCGCGACGGCCCGGACCCTGCTCTAAGGGGGACCAATGGATGACTTCGTTTTCTACAACCCGACCCGCATCGTCTTCGGAAAGGATACCATCGGGTCCCTGGCCGGCTTGGTGCCCGCGGGCACCAGGATCCTGCTCCTTTACGGCGGAGGGTCCGTAAAGGCCAACGGGGTGTACGATCAAGTCCGGACCGCCCTGGCGGGACGGGAGCTGGCGGAGTTTTCCGGCGTGGAAGCCAACCCCACCTACGAGACCTGCATGGCCGCGGTGGAGACTATCCGTCGGGAACGGGCGGGGTTCATCCTGGCCCTCGGGGGCGGCTCGGTCTTCGACGCCGCAAAATTCATCGCCGCGGCGGCCCGGTACTCCGGCGGGGATCCCTGGAAGATCTGCGTTGATCGGAAGCCCCTGGAGGCGGCCCTCCCCTGGGGCGGAGTGCTGACCCTGCCGGCCACGGCCTCGGAGATGAACAGCGGATCCGTGATCAGCCGTGCCTCCACTCGGCAGAAGCTCTTCTTCTTCGATCCCCTGGTCTTCCCGGTATTCTCCATCCTGGACCCCCAGACCACCTACAGCCTTCCGCCCCGGCAGACTGCCAACGGCGTGATCGACGCCTTTGTCCACGTCACGGAACGGTACCTTACCTTTCCGAACGACTCCTTCCTGGTGGACCGGCTGGCGGAGTCCATCCTGGGAATCCTGATGGAGTTGGGGCCGAAGGTCCTCCAGGCTCCCCGGGACTATCCGGTCCGAGCCAATTTGATGTGGGCGGCCACACTTGCGCATAACGGCCTGCTGGACGCCGGGATGCCCCAGGACTGGGCCAGCCACATGATCGGACACGAGCTTACGGCCCTGTACGGTGTGGACCATGCCCGATCCCTGGCGGTGGTCCTGCCTGCCCTGCTCCGGCGCCAGATCGTACTCAAGCGGGAAAAACTGGTCCAGTTCGGGCAGCGGGTCCTGGGGATCCGGGAGGGTTCCGCGGAGCGTCGGGCCGAGGGAGCCGTCGAAGGAATCGAGAATTTCTTCCGGGCCATGGGCGCGGGGACTCGGCTTTCCGATTACGGGATTCCCGCCTCAGACTGCCGCACGATCGCGGAGCGGGCGGTCCTGCACCAGGGCGTCCTGGGAGAGCGGAAGGATCTGGACGCGGCGGCCGTCGAGGAGATCCTGCGCCTGGCCGCTCGCCCCTGAGGAGGAACCATGTCACCCGCGGACCGGCTTACCGGGGTCTTTGTATCCCTGGTCACCCCCTTTGAGGACGAGGCCCCACGCCTGGACTGGCTCTCGGAGAACATGGACGCCTTGAACCGGACAAGTATCCGGGGCTACCTTGCGCTGGGCGGCAACGGGGAGGCCCAGACCCTGACGGAGGCGGAACGCGTACATGTGCTGGATGCGATCCTGGCGCGCAGGGGTTCGAAGATCGTCATCGCGGGAGTCTCGGAAGAATCCTCCCGGGCGGCCATCGGGACCGCCCGTCTCTACGCGAGCCGCGGGGCGGATTATTTGCGGGTGATGCCGCCCCACTACTTCTCCAAGCACATGAACGACGAGGTCCTGGTGCGGTTCTATCGGGAAGTCGCGGACGAGTCGCCCGTGCCCCTCCTGCTGTACAACGTCCCCCAGTTGACAGGGGGTGTCAAGCTCTCCCCGGAGGCTGCTGCGGTACTGGCTCGGCATCCGAACATCCTGGGGGTGAAGGATTCCTCCCCCGAGGGCATCTACGGGTACCTGGCGGCGGTGCGGGGGATTCCCGGTTTCCGCGTTCTGGCGGGCTCTGCGGGGATATTCTTTCCTGCCCTGGTGGCCGGGGCGGGCGGCGGGGACATGTCCCTTGCCAATTTCCTGCCGGGGCCCTGCTGCGAGCTGTATGACGCGTTCCAGACCGGAGACCTGGAGACGGCCCGGACCCTCCACCATCGCCTGTTCACCGTCAATGCGGCGGTTTCCGGGCGGTACGGTGTGGCCGGGGTCAAGGCCGCCATGGACCTGACGGGATTCCGCGGCGGGGAGCCGAGAAAACCCCTGTCCGTCCTGACTATGCCCCAGCGGGATTCCCTGCGGTCTGTGCTGGCGGAGGAAGGTTACCTGGCCTAGGACGACCGGGAACCGGGACCGCCGCGCCCCCGGATTCGGGGATGCGGTGGCGATCCTGAAATCCGGCCCGACTACGCCCTGAAGTCGATGCCAAGCCGGTCCAGGGTTTCCACCCTGGGGATTCCCTCCGGGGTCCAGCCCCGGAGCCGGTAATACTGGTCCAGGGATGCGTCCAGGTCCGGGGGCAGGTTTTCCCCCGCGCCGCCGCCCTTGGGTACGAAGCGGATGCGGTCCGGAAGGGTGTCGTCCTTCCGGGAGACGCCCAGGGCGCAGTTGTAGGCCCGCTTCAGGTTGAAGATCCGTTCCCCCGCGGTCAGGAACTCTTCCATGTCTACGCCCCAACCCGTGGCCAGGTTGAGCCAACTCAGGGCGACGGTGGCGCCCACCCCGCCGTTCATGGCCAGTTTGCAGAGCTTGAGGCTGTCGAACAGGCCCATGAGGTCCTGGGAGGCGATGACCAGCTCCGCCTTGCGCTCCGTCCCGAACCGGTCCTGGGCGGTCGGGAAGCCCCGCTCGGGCAGGGTGATGGCCTTCTCGAAGACGTAGGTGAAGCCCTGAAGGTGGCAGGCCCCCCGGTTGCTGGTGGCGTAGGAAAGTCCCATGCTGTTGAAGGCCCGGGGGTCGTGGGCGGGGAACTCCAGGCCCTTGGAGTGGATGGCGTATTCCTCCCGGCCGAAGACCCGGGAGGCCCGGAGGACTCCCTCTCCCAGGATCTCGCCGACCCCCCGGCGTTCCCCGATCATCCGCACGAGCTCGACCAGGGCCTTTCCGTCCCCCCAGGAGGGCACCATACCCTCGAGATCGATCCCGGCGGTCTCGCCCTTCTCGAAGGATTCCATCAGGAACCCGACGGCGGCTCCCGCGGAGATGGTATCGATCCCGTACCGGTTGGCCAGCTCGTTGGCCGCGATCACCGCCTCCGGGTCGTCCACCAGGCAGTTGGACCCGAACATGCATGCCGTCTCGTACTCCGGGCCCGCTCCCAGGGTGCCGTCCGAGAGTTCCACGGTCCGGCCGCAGCCGATGGGGCAGCGGCCGCAGAAAAAGCGTTTCTTGAGCCGCCCGCTCTCCGCGAGGTGCTGGCCGGACAGCGGGGCGGCCTGGTTCCCGAAGCTCCCCTCGTTCCAGTTGCGGACCGGTATGTCCCCGAGGTCCTGGGAACTGACGACGATGCCGGCGGTGCCGTACTTCACCAAGCGCTCCGTCTTTCCCGGCATCTCCCGGGCGAAGGCCGTGCAGGCCTCCGTCAGGGCCCGGGAGTCGTGGAGGGAACGCGGTTCGCGGCGCCCGGGCGCGGCTATTACCGCCTTGAGACGCTTGGAGCCCATGACCGCCCCGATCCCGCAGCGTCCCGCGGCCCGGGCATGCCTTCCGTCGTGGAGGACCGCGGCGATGCGGACAAGCCGCTCCCCCGCGGGCCCGATGCAGGCCGTCTCGGATCCGGGCAGGCGGGCCCGGCAGGCTTCATAGGTTTCGAAGGTATCCCGGCCCCAAAGATCCGCGGCGTCCTCGATGGAGGCGCCGCCTTCCCGCACGACAAGGGAGACGGGCCGGTCCGAGGCGCCCGTCACCACGAGGGCGTCGAAACCCGTGGCCCGGAAGGCGGAGCCCCAGGCGCCCCCGACGTCGCATTCCCCGAAGATCCCGGTC
>JBFZER010000170.1:0-14925 GCA_041306765.1 Spirochaetota bacterium
GGGCCTGTCCGCGGGGTACGAACGCCTGGCCAACCCGAACTTCGGATCCCTGGCGGACGCGATCAGCGCCGGCATCACCTTCCGGATCTCCCCCTCCGACGCCGGTCGGCGGGGATCGCGCCTGGAATTCGATTCCATCAAGACCCGGCCCGTCTTTCCCGTCTTCCGCTCCTGGTACGATGCCGAGCCTCTCGGAACGGTCACGATCCGCAACGGGGAGGACGGCACAATCGAGGACGTCCGGATCTACTTCCAGGCCCCCGAGTACATGGGGGGAGCCCGGCTCTGCACCGTCGTCCCCCGGGTTGAGCGCGGCGCCTCCGCCACGATTCCCCTGTATGCGGTCTTCGACGAGCGTATCCTGGGGCTGACGGAAAACGGCGCGACCTCGGCGACGGTGACCGCGGAGTACTCCTTCCTGGGTTCCCGGAGGGAAACCTCCCGATCCTTCAAGCTCTCCCTGCATCACCGCAACGCAATGTCCTGGGAGGACGATCGCAGGGCCGCCGCCTTCGTGTCCCCCACGGATCCCGGTGTGCTCTGGTTCTCCCGGTACGCGAACGGCGTCGTCCGGGACCGGATGCGGACCGACCTGCCCCCCAACCTGCAGACCGCCCTGGGGCTCTTCGAGGCCCTGCGCTTGTACGGCCTCAACTACGTGATCGATCCGAACAGTTCGTACATCGAAATGTCCGAGAACGCCGCCGTGGTGGACTACCTGCAGTATCCCAGCCAGACCCTCATGTACCGGGGCGGCGACTGCGACGACATGTCCATCCTCTATTGCTCGCTCCTGGAATCCTCGGGCATCTCCACCGCCTTCATCACGATCCCCGGACACATCTACATGGCCTTCGATCTGGGCGTCTCCGAGGAGGAGGCCCGCGAAGCCTTCCTGGATCCGGGTTTGCTCCTGTTCCGGCAGGGCCGGGCCTGGGTGCCCGTCGAGATCACCATGGTCAAGGACGGCTTCGTGAAGGCCTGGCGCGTGGGCGCCAAGCAATGGGTGGACAACGAACGTACAGGCCGGGCGGGGTTCCACCCCATGAAGGACAACTGGGCCGTGTACCCCCCGAGCGGCCTGCAGGAAGCAAGCCCCCGGTTCGACCTCCCCGACGAGGCCGAGACCATGGCCGCCTTCGACGCCGGAGTGGACCGCTTCATTTCCCGGGAACTGGAACCCCTCATGGCCGAGTACGAGCGGAAGCTGGCGTCCAAGCGAAGCCCCGAAACCTTGAACGAATTCGGCACGGTCATGGCCCGGGCGGGGCTGCTGGATTCCGCGTGGGAGCGTTTCGCCGAGGCCGCCCGGGCGGGGTATCCCTGGGCCTGGAACAACCTGGCCACCGTGGCCTTCGTGCGCAAGGACTACTCCCTGGCTCATTCCTACTACGAACACGCGGCCCGGCTGCTTCCCGGGGACCCGGTGGCGGCCCTGGGCATGGCCCGGTCGGCTTACGAGCTGGCCCGATACACGGAAGCGGCGGCGCTCTACGAGGGACTCCGCGGGGAAGCGCCGTCCCTCTCGGAACGGTACGGGTATCTCGCGTCGGCCTACGGAGGCCCCGGCCGGGCCTGGTCCATGGCGGACCGGCTGGCGGGTTCGGTCTGGTCCAGGCCCGGCCTGGATTTCCGGCCGCCCGCCGTACCGGCCGAGCCCGCCGTCTCGCCGTCTCCGCCCGCACAGCCCGCCGAGCCGAACACGGCCCTCGCGCAGCCAGCTCCCGCGGCGGAACCGATCGCCGCCCCGGTTCCCGTGCCCGTCGAGGCCGAACCGCCCGCACCTCCCCCGGCCCAGCCGGTCGAGATTCCAGCCCCGGCGCCCGTAACGCCTCCCCCGATCCTCGCGGCGGCCCCCGCGGACGCGGACATCGCGGCCAAGGCCGCCGAGGCGGAGGTCCCGGAGGCTTTGCCCCCGATTCCCGAACTCGCCGTGGTCGACACCGCCCCGCCGGCCGAACCGGCTCCGAAACCGCCTTCTCCTCCCGCGGCCGAGCCGTTCCCGCCGCCCGGGCCGGCCCTCGCGCTCGCAGAAAAACCGCCTCTCCCGGCTCCGGTGCACCCGGAAGCCGAGCCGGCACCCCAGTCACGGGCGGCCGCCCCCGAACCCGAGCCGGAGCTTCCCGGTTTCATGGACTTATCCGGACCCGGCGTCCGCCCTGCCGGCGGAACCTGGGTGAGATCGGGCACCCGGGCGGTCATGACCGACCCGAAGGCGTACTACGCCAAACTGGTCATCCGCCGGGACGATCCCGCGGACGCCGCAGCCTACGAGTTCAAAGCCCGGTCGACCGGCAATGGTTGGGTCGGATTCGGGCTCCACCTCTTCGGCCGGGGCGCCCTTCCGGGATCCGGATTCGGGGGCGGCGACTCCCTGCTCATGTGGGTGACCGTCGATCCGGCGGCGTACGGGGATTCCGTGCCGAGGCTCCAGGTGTACCGATGCGCCGGTCCGGTCGAAATCACCCGCCTCGCTTCCGTCCGCCTGCAGGGCACGGCGCAGGAAATTAGGAACTACCGGGTCGAGTTCAATCCGGCGGACGGCGTCCTCTCGGTCTTCACGGACGGGACGGCGGCGCTCCGGCTGATCGGACTCGGCATGACCGGCGGCTCGACCTTCGCGGCCCTGCGAGCCCTGGACACGGCCGAGTTCTCCGACCTTCGAATTTTCCCCATCGATCCCGGGACAGGATCGGCAGGAGGCCCTCCATGAGTACCCTCAAGCCCGCGAGCCGGTCCTTGCCGGCCCGAGTGCTCGCCCTCGCCGGAGCGGCCCTCCTCCTTTCGACCTGTCAGGACTTCTTCGGCACCGCGGACCTGAAACAGCAGATCAAGGACGACGTCATCGACGCCACCGCGGCCGTTGTGACTGTGAACATCGCGCCTCCCGCGAGCCCGAGCATGGGAGCCCCGAGCCCGGTCGGCACGCAGTCCTGGAAGGTCGGGGTGTCCTACACCATCACCACCTCGGTGGGCGACAAGTACGCCTTCGCGGGCTGGACGGCCGACTCGGGAGACGTATCCTTCGCGGACGCGGCCTCGGCCACCACGACCTTCACCGTGAACGCCGCCTTCGCGGGCACCATCACGGTGACTCCGAATTACGACACCCGGCCGAAGGTCATCTACGTATCGCCGACCGGCAACGATGTACCCATCAACAAGACCATCACGATCAAATTCAGCGAGAACATCGATCCCGCCACCGTAGACCTCGGAACCAGCGTCCTGGTCACGACCTGGCCCACCACGAACCCCGAGGTCGATCCCGTATCCATCCATGCCGGCCTAGGACTCTCGGTTTCCGGAACCGTAGTCACCCTTACTCCTTCTTCGTTTTACGAAAAGTACTACACGATCCTGGTCACACTGACTCCGGGCATCACGGACCTGGAGGGGAATCCCATGTCGGACGACTATTCCTGGTACTTCGCCACCACCGGCACGGAGGACGAGACCGCTCCGGCGATCAACTCCTTCAGCATCCGTAACGTAGTCGGTATCTCCTCCGTCGCCGCTTCGAACCGGGCGTACACGAACGGCACCTCCATACGCCTGAACGTCTCCGCCACGGACGACCAGTACCAGGTCTGGAAGATGCGGATACTCGAAACCCCCTGCGACTCGGCGGGAAACGCCTTGGGGCCGGAGGTGGATCACGGCGTCACGGGATTCAGCAGCGCCTACGACTTCACCCTCGCGAACCCCGCCGAAGGCTGGACCAAGATCCAGGTTCGGGTTGCGGACGAATTGGACAACTGGACGACACTTACGGATACGGCAGTGGATACCAAGATAGTCCAGATGGACACGACGCAGCCGACCGCTCCGTCGAGCGTCTCCGCCAGCCCGAATTATTTCTACGGCGGCACCTACTGGTACGGCACCGGATCCGGAGTCGCCTTCACGCCCGCGGGTGCGGTAGACGGCGGCTCCGGACTCTTGGGGTATTCGACTTCGTCCGACGGAAGCGGCGTCCAGACTCCCAGCCTGACCCGGGGCACCGGCGCTTACACGATCTTTTCCGTGGACAATGCGGGCAACGTCTCCGGGACGGGATACGTAGTCACGGTAAAACAGGACTCCCTCGGACCCGACGCGCCATCCATCACCGATGACAACAGCCCGTACGTGGACGAGTCCACGAATCCGGATACGTATTGGTTCAAAACCGTCGGGGTGACTTTCGACCTCTCGAGTTCCGACGACGCGGGCGGATCCGGGCTCAAGGGATTCACGACGAACTCCGACGGGAGCGGAACCCAGACCTCCAGCCTGACGATCGGGTCCGGCACGCACACCTTCTACGCCGTGGACAACGTAGGCAATATCGCGGCGGGGCCTTCCGTGATCGTGAAGCAGGACAACACCGCGCCCAATCAGCCGACGGCCGTTCCCCCCGGCGGAACCTACCAGGACGGAGACGGCGTCTACTGGACTACCGCCGCGGGGGGAATCACCTTCACCCTTGCGGGCTCTGACAACGCGGGAGGCTCCGGTCTCGATCATTACCTGATCGACGGAACGAGCTACCCGAGCTCCACGACGGCGATTCTCCTGGCTCCGGGCGCGAGCGCGCACACGCTCTACGCGGTGGACAAGGTGGGCCTGCAATCCGCGGCCCGTAGCGTGACCGTTAAGCGGGACAACCAGGCTCCGTCCGTCACGGGAGACACCCTGAGCGCTACGGCCACGACCGTCTCCGGCTTCACGACGGCGGACCCCGGGACCGGTTCCGGCCTCGACTCAGGATCCTACACGGTAACTTTGCACGGAACCGCAACCTCGGCGGGCTCATTCGACGGGTCGGAGATGACCATAAGCTCCGGCGCCCCCGCGGCCGAAAGTCACACGGATTACGACATCCACGTTGAGGACAACGCAGGCAACGGAACGACCGTTACGGTCCGTCTCTCCCGGGACGACTCGGACAACTATACGGCCGAGATCCTGTAACGGCGCGACAGTGCGGAGAAAAAAGCGAGGCCGGGGAATCCACCCCGGCCTCGCCCTTCAAGAACTGCAGGCAGCCGACGTTATATAGCTTCGCCCCCCGTCCCGGGCTCCTCTCCGGCGGCGCCTTCATCAGTTCCGCCTTCGCCGCCCGTCTCCCCTCTCATGTATTTCCGGAGTTCCCGGCGGCGCTTGCGGTCCGCTCGGCCGCCTTTTTCGCCGTGCCCGGATCCCTTGAAGAGGATCGAGCTAAGGGCCAGCAGCCCCCAGGCCTGCCAGTAGCCGACGCGCGGAAGCCCGAAGATCTCCGGCATGAGCCAGTTCCACAGGGACATCACGACCCACCCGACCAAAATCAGGAATCCGGCTCCCAGGATCGCGAAGCCGATCACGATCAACACCTTCTGGGGAATGCTGCGATCCTCCCACCACGCGTCGGGTCTGCACTCTCCGTCCTTCATCCGTTCTCCCACGATTACCTCCTCATTCCTCGATCCAGTGCCTCAGGACCCGGGCCAGGTTCGCCAGGGCGTACCGCTTCCGTGCCATGAGGGTGTCCATGTTCTCCCCCGTCGCCTCGGCGATCTCCCGGAACGTGAGGCCCCCGAAGACCTGGGCCTCCAGGACCTTTCTCTGGGGGGCGGGCAGGGCCCGCAGGGCGTCGTTCAGGGCCTCCGCCAGGCTGTCCCGCACGTACTCGTCCAGGGGATCCAGGCCCGTCCCGGCGATGATCTCCCGCAGGGTCTCCTCGGTCACCTCCACCCGCAGGGCGGAGCGGACCTTTTCCCGCCTCCACAGGTCGGTTACGCGCCGGGTGAAGAGCCAGTTGATCCAGGCCGGCAGGTTGCGGATGCCGGATACCAGGGGCAGTCGCTCCAGGGTCTCGGCGTAGACGTCCTGCACCAGGTCCTCGGCTTCCTCCCAGGTCCTGCCCGCGGCCCGCAGGCGCGCCAGGAGGCGGGGTTTTTCCTCCCGGTAGGCTTCCGTGAGGCGCTGTCGGGATTCCGCGTCGGCGGACTCGGCTTGGTGTTTCATGGTCTTCGTCAATGTCGACGGACGAGGCGGGGATTTCGTATGCGGATTCGCAGGGGCGGCCCTCAGGGCAGGTCGACCCGGACCCCCTCCTCGGCGGAGAGGTAGGCCGCGTAGATCACCTTGACCGTGTCTTCCGCCAGGGCGAGTCCGCTCTCGGGCTCCCGTCCGGTGCGGAAGCACTCGATGAAGTCCGCGAGTTCCGCGTCGTAGCCCCGGACCCAGTCCTCGTCGGGGGCGGGGAAGTTCCAGCCCCCGTCGGTCTCCAGCTTCTCCTGGATGTACTCCCCCGCGAAGATCCCCGGCCGGGGCGCGTATACCTTGAGGGTGTCGCTGGGATTGATGTTCACCTGGAGTACGGCGTTGGAGGAGTAGATCGCGACGGTGTTCCGGACCCCGCCCAGCGCTCCGTCCGAGGAGTGGACAGTGGCATGGCTTCCGTCCTCGAAGGTGACGAGGGCGCAGGCCCAGTCCTCCACGTCCTCCCACCCGGTTTTCAGGAAATGCTCCGCCTCACCGAGAAACGAGGGTATCTTCGTGTGGGAAGCCGTCTCCGCCGTGACCCGGACGGGACGGATGGGCCGGCCGTTCCGCCGGAGGCCCTCCGTACGCTTCAGGTGGAGTACCGCCCCTATGGGGTGGGAGCCCAGCCGGATCAGGGATCCGCCCCCGGCCCGACTCCACCGGCGGGCATAGTCAGCGTGGGACCCCGAGTGGCTCTCCTCGGCCCGGAGGTCCAGGATGGTCCCGCCGGCCCGGTCCAGGAGGCGGCGGGCCTTTGCCAGGGGCGGGGCGTATACGAAGTTTTCGGCGTACCCGAACCCGACCCCCGCCGCCCGCACCGCGTCCCCGCAGGCCCGGACGTTGGCCAGGGCTTCCTCGAAGAGGCCGCGCTTGGGCAGTAGGCCCGCCGCCGCGGCCCCCGAGCCCTCGCCGAAGGCCCCGGTCAGGGGCTTCTCGCAGATGACGTGCTTCCCCGCCCGGGCCGCGGATACGATCATGTCCCGGTGCCGGTCGTTGGGGGCGCAGAGGTCCACGGCGTCCACATCCGGGTCCGAGACCAGCTCCTCGAAGCTCCCGAAGGCCCGGGGCAGGGACCACCGCGAGGCGAAGGCCGCCGCGTTCTCGGGACGGCCGGAGGCGCAGCCGGCGATCCGGAAGGCGGGGCCGGAGATCCGGGCGTAGGTCTGGGCGTGGATCTCGGCGACGAATCCCGTGCCGACGATCCCGATGGACAGGGGCTTCATGCGGTCTCCTTCCCGGAGGGATGGGACATTCTACCACCCGGGAAGCCTGGAAGGGAGGGGTACAGCCGGAGACTCGCTCTTCAAGGATCTATTGCCAGTCGATCCCGCCCGGGCGATACTGGAACGATGGAATCAATCCGGCAAGATTGCCTTCTCCCTGTCGACCTCCGGACCTGGGAAGGGACCCTGCCGCGCACGGAAGGTATTGCCAACCTGAGCCCCCGGGAGGCCTGGGATCTCCTGACGGCCGGAGTCGTCCTGGTGGATCTCCGGGAGGCATACGAGACGAACTACCGGGTGTTCGACGTGGAGCGGGTCGTGTACCTGCCCTGGAGCTCGTTCGAGGGCAGGATCGGGGAGTTGCCCCGGGACGAGGCCCTGATACTGGCGGATGCCTCCGGAATTTATGGCCGAGTGGCGGCGCGCCTCCTAGCACGCGCGGGATTCACGAACCTGGGAAAGCTTTCGGGGGGCATGATCGACTGGGACGCCGCGGGGCTGCCGGTGCGGAAGGATCTGAATTTCGAGCTGGGGGGACAGTGCGCCTGCAAGATCAAGAACCGGGTCGGCCGGAATCCCCTGAAGGACAAGAGGCCGTCGTGATCGATCTTGTCCGGAAACCCGCCGGCCCCGCCGAACGCCAGGCCGGCTTCGCGGCCCTCCGGGAGCTCCAGGTTCCCTGGGTCGAGCGCTACCGGATCCGGGAAGGCCGGACCATCCCGGTGGTCCGTACGCGCTTGTCCCTCCGGGACCGCTGGGGCGCAGTACGGGTCCGATGGGGTTTCGGCCGCGGGACCTACCGCGTCCTTCCGGGGCTCTACGCGGCCGGGGATCCCGGCCCGGACTCCCCGGTCTTCGTCACGGCCAACTACAAGCTGAGCTTCGACGCCCTGAGGTCGAGCCTGGACGGGATAGACGGATGGATCCTGGTCCTGGACACCCAGGGCGTCAACGTGTGGTGCGCGGCGGGTAAGGGGACCTTCGGCACCGGGGAGCTGGTTTCGCGGATCGCAAAGACCCGGCTGGCCGCCCTGGTGCGGCGCCGCGAGCTGGTCCTGCCCCAGCTGGGGGCCACGGGCGTGTCCGCTCCGGAAGTCGCCCGCAAGTCGGGTTGGCGGGTGGTCTGGGGCCCCGTGCGGTCCGAGGACATCCCGGCTTGGCTGGCCGCCGGCCGGGTCAAGACCGACGGCATGCGCCGGGTGACCTTCACCCTGGGGGAACGGATGGCGGTGGCCCCCGTCGAGCTGGTCCACGCCGGGCCCTTGGTTGCGGGGGGCCTGGGGCTTGCGGCCCTCTACGGCCTTCCCGCCGGTCCCGGTTGGACGATCCGGTTCCTGCCCGCCGCGGTCCTCCTGGCGGGCCTGGCCCCGGTGGGCGCCTTAGTCTTCCCCGCCCTCCTGCCCTGGCTGCCCGGAAAGGCCTTTGCCCTGCGGGGCGCCGTTCTGGGAGCGGCCTGGGGGGCAGCCTGTGCCGCCGCGTTCGGCCTCTCTCCGGCCGCGGCCGCGTCGGGCGTCCTGGTCGCCGCCCCGGTGACGGCCTTCCTGGGGATGAACTTCACGGGCTCCTCCACCTTCACCTGCCAGTCCGGGGCTCTTGCGGAGGTGGAAAAGGGCTTCTGGCCCATGGCCGCCAGCCTGGCGGCCGGCTTGGCCGCGGGTGCGCTTTCCCGCGCCCTGGGCGCCTAGGAGGGCGGCGTGAACTTCGAATACCTGATGAACGGAAGCAGCCTCCGCCTGGATACGGACGCCTGCGTCGGCTGCGGGGCCTGCGTCGACGTCTGCCCCCACGGGGTGTTCCGCCTGGAGGACGGGAAGGCCCGGATCGAGGCCCGGGGTGCCTGCATGGAGTGCGGGGCCTGCGCCCGGAACTGCCCTGCGGCCGCCTTGTCCGTCACGGCGGGAGTCGGCTGCGCCGCGGCCATCATCCTGGGCAAGCTCCGGGGCACCGCCCCCTCCTGCGGGGATGACGGTTGCTGCGGGGACGGGAAGGCCGGCTGCTGCTGAAAGGCTCGGACGAAACCGGCGCCTCCGATTTCCCGACACAAACCTCGATTCCCGTTGTACAATCGTGTACGTACACGGGGAAAGGGATGTCGAAATCCAAGATCGCGGTGCCGCAGCCTCGCCGCACCCCCTCGGGAGAAGTCCGGACCATCAGCCTCCGATTCAAGCTGATGGTCTACTTCCTGGTCATACTCGCCCTTCCCCTTGTCACCCTCGGCATCATCGGACCCTCCCTCTACGCCACCTCCCTGGAACGCGAATCGATGTCCTACACCGAGAAGATGATCGGACAGGTCACCATGAGCATCGAGCTGCGGGTCCTGGAGATGGAGAAGCTCATCGACCTGGTCTCCCGGACGGAGCCCGTATCGGCGTTCCTGGAGGAAGGCGACGCCCCCGAATCCGCGCGCGTCGAGATCCGCAAGGTCCTCTCCTCCGTGGTCGAAACCCATCCGGAGATCGCGGGGCTCCTCGTCGTGACGGAGCGGGGCTCCTGGGAAGGGGAGGGCTTCGCCCGAACCACCCGGGACCCCCTCACGGAGGAGCGGTGGTACTCTGAGGCCCGGACGGCTCCGGGACGGATCAGCATGGCGGCGCGGCCGATCGGCCGAAACATCCGAAGCACCCGCCGCTTCGGGGCAAACGAGGTGGTCTCCGTGGTCAAGGCGGTCACCGGAGAGCGGGACGGAGGGGTCCGGGGCGCGGTCCTGGTGGACATGAAGCTCGCGTACATCGAGGAGCCTTTCCGGTTCGCGTCCCTGGGAAAGGCCGACTTCCTGTTCATCGCCGACGCCCGCGGCGAGGTCGTGTACGCGCCGGTCAACGAGGTGGTGTACCGCATCCCCCTGAGTCCCCTGGAGGACGGCGCCTTTTCCGGCCTCGTGCGGGTCGGAGGCGGAGCCTACCAGGTCCTTGCCCGGGGCTCCGAGTACACGGGCTGGAGGACGGTCGGAGTGTTCTCCCTGGCGGAAACCCTCCGGGAAGTGAGCCTGGTGAAGTACTGGACCTTCCTGATCGGGGGGATAACGATGGCCCTGGCCACCGTCATGGCCTTCTTCTTCATGTCCGCCGTGACCAAGCCCGTCCTGCGGCTCCGGGGTCTCATGAAACACGTGGAGCAGGGGGACCTGGCCGTTCGGTTCGCCGGAACGGGGGGCGACGAAATCGCGGAGCTGGGGCTGGGCTTCGACGAGATGATCGAGCGGATCCAGAGCCTCATCGAGCAGGTCTACCGGGAACAGCAGTCGAAGATGGAAGCGGAGCTCCGCATCCTGCAGGAGCAGATCAAGCCCCACTTCCTGTACAACACCCTGGACACGATCCAGTGGATGGCCCAGGAGCACCGGGTGGACGACGTAGTCTGCATGGTCGGGGCCCTGACCAGCCTCTTCCGGATCGGCCTGTCCAAGGGGCGGGAGATCATATCCCTTCCGGACGAGCTCGAGCATGTCCGGAGCTATCTCTGCATCCAGAAGATGCGCTACGAGGACAAGTTCGAGTACGAGATCCGCGAGGGGGAAGGACTCCGGGGCCTGCGGGTCATGCGGCTCATCCTCCAGCCCCTGGTGGAGAACGCGGTCTACCACGGGATCAAGGAACGGAAGGGCCCGGGCTCCCTGGCCGTGGAGACCCGCATCGAGCACCGGCCGGACGGCAAGGGAGCGGACCTGATCCTCGTGGTGCGGGACGACGGGGTCGGGATGGACGAGGCCCGGGTGTCGGACCTCAACGCCCGGCTCGAGGACGGGGCCGTCGCGGACCTGGGCGGTTACGGCATACGCAACGTCCACGAGCGGATACGCCTCACCTTCGGCAAACCCTACGGGCTTTCCTTCCGCAGTTCCCCCGGCCGGGGGACCGAAGCCACGATACGGCACCCGATTTTGGGCTCGGAGGACTAGTACATGTGGAAAGTGCTCATCGCCGACGATGAACCCAAGATCCGCCGGGGGCTCCGCTCCCTGGTCGGCCGCTGCGGGGGCGACCTGGAAGTGGTCGCGGAAGCGGAGGACGGGGTGGAAGCCTACGCCCTGGCCCTGGAAAAGGATCCGGACATCCTGATCATCGACGTGCGGATGCCCCTCAAGGACGGCCTTCAGCTCATCGAGGAGCTCAACGCCGCCCTGCCGGGCAGGATCGTCATCATCGTCTCGGGGCACGACGAGTTCGAATACGCCAAGGCGGCCGTAAAGCTTCACGTCTTCGAGTACGTCCTGAAACCGGTGGACGCGGAAGGCTTCAAGGCCGTGATCGAGCGCGCCGTGGCCGAGCTGGAGGCGCGGCGGGACAGCGGCAAGTACACCGCCTGGGCCCGGGAACAGCTGGAGCGAAACCTGCCGGTCCTCCGGGAGCGGTTCCTGCGGGACTGGATCACGGGAACCCTGTCCCGCACCGAGATCCTCGAGGGCCTGTCCTTCCTCGGCATGGAGCCCGTCTCGCCCGCCACCCTGATCGCCGCCCGGTTCGCGGAGCGAAGCCCCTCGGGGACCGCCGGGGGCGATCGGGGCCGAAAGCTCGCCCTGGTGGCCATGCGCACGGTGCTCTCGGAGTCCCTGCCCCCCGAGGGCACCTTCGTTTTCGAGGACGACACGGAGACCGTCCTGGCCCTTACCCCGGCCCTCCGGGAGGACGAACTCGCCTCGGCCGTGGAGGCCATAGAGCGCAGGGCCGGGGAGCAGGTCTACCAGATCCCCTCCATCGCGACCCGCTCCATCCCCGATCCCGTGGAGGGGGCCTGCGACGCCTACGACGAGGTCCACGGCGAACTGGCCGACGGCGACAACTGCGAGGCCTTCGTCGTCCTGGCCCGCAACTACATCGACAAGCATTACTGGAACCCCGGGCTCTGCCTGGAGAACGCGGCCGCGGAGCTCCAGATCAGCCCCGGATACCTCTCCCGCCTCATGAAGCGGGAGACGGGGTTCTCCTTCGTCGAGTACCTGAACCGCATCCGCGTCCGCAAGGCGACGTTGCTGATGAGCGATCCCTCGGCCAAGGCCTTCGAGGTCGCGGAACGGGTCGGCTACCGGAGCCAGCACTACTTCAGCAGGGCATTCAAGAAGGTGACCGGGGCCACCCCGACGGACCGGCGCAAGGGGACCGTGCCGTGAACCGTCGTTCCGCCCCGTCCGCCCTGGTCTGGGCGCTTGCCCTCGCGGCCGCGGCCTGCGGGGGCCGCCAGCCGGCCAGCGAGAGCGACGTGCGCTTCCTGATCGGGGTTTCCCAGGCAAACCTGACGGAGCCCTGGCGCATCGCCATGAACGAGGAGATCCGGGAGGCCGCGGCCCGGGAGAAGGGTCTGCGGGTCATCTACGCGGACGCCGCGGACTCCAGCTCCCGGCAGATCGAGGACGTCCGGCGCCTCCTGGGCTTCGGCATCGACCTATTGATCGTATCCCCAACGGAATCCCAGGCCCTGACCCCTGTCGTCCGGGAGACCTACGCCCGCATCCCCGTCATCGTGCTCGACCGGGCGGTGGAGGGGTACGACTACACCCTGTTCATCGGCCCGGACAACGAACGCCTGGGACGGGAGGCCGGAAGAGTCGCCTCCGAACTCCTGGGCCCCGGAGGAGGGGACATCCTTGTCATCGAGGGCCGCTCGGGCTCGCCGCCCGCGATCGAGCGCAGCGAGGGATTCCGGGAGGAGATCGGGAAGCGGAGCGACGCCCGTCTCCTTCCGCCCCTGGTGGCGGACTGGCTCCGGGACAAGGCGGAGGACGAGCTGACCGCCCGGAGCGGATCCCTGCCCGGGATCGACGTGGTCTTCGCCCAGAACGACGCCATGGCCTACGGGGCCTGGCGGGCCTTCCGGGCAGCCGGCCGATCGGGCATGAAGCTCATCGGCATCGACGGCCTGCCGGGACCCATGGGCGGCATAGACCTCGTGCGCAAGGGCATCCTGTCGGCCACCTTCACCTGCCCCACCGGCGGAAAGGAGGCTGTGGCCTACGCCGTCGACCTGCTCTCCGACAAGGAGGGCATCCCCAAGAAGATCTACCTCCGGCCCCGAATGGTCACCGCCGAGTCCCTGAAGGCGGAGACCCCGGCCTCCGCGGCCGCTCCGGCCCGGCGGGCGCCCCAGGGCAGGCCCATCGTCCTGGGCTTCTCCCAGGTGGGGTCGGAAAGCGAGTGGCGGGTGGCCAACACCAAGTCCATCAAGAACGCGGCGGCCAAGGCCGGCATCGAACTGCTCTTCGAGGACGGCCGCCAGCGCCAGGAGAACCAGATCGCCGCCATCCGTTCCTTCATCGCCCGGAAGGTGGACATCATCGCCTTCTCCCCGGTGGTGGAGTCCGGCTGGGACGAGGTGCTCCGGGAAGCCCGGGAAGCGGGCATCCCGGTGATCCTGTCGGATCGGGCGGTGGACGTGAAGGACGATTCCCTGTGGCTCTCCTTCATGGGCTCCGACTTCCTGGAGGAAGGAAGGCGCGCGGCCCGCTGGCTCGTGGAGGCCCTGAAGGGCGAGGTCAGCGTCCATATCGTGGAACTCCAGGGCACGATAGGCTCGGCGCCGGCCATCGACCGCCGCATCGGGTTCGAGGAGGTGATCCGCGATTACCCGCAGTTCAGGATCGTCGCCTCCGAGAGCGGGGACTTCTTCAAGGACCAGGGCTACGAGGTGATGAAGCGGATCCTGGCCTCCGGGCTGCCGCGCATCGACGCCCTGTTCGCGCACAACGACGACATGGCGATCGGCGCCATCCAGGCCCTGGAAGAGGCGGGACTTGAGCCGGGCAAGGACGTGAAGATCGTCTCCATCGACGCGGCCCACGGGGCCTTCATGGCCATGCTCGCGGGGAAGCTGAACTGCACGGTGGAATGCAATCCCCTGCTCGGCCCCCAGCTCATGAAGGCCATCCAGGACTACATGGACGGGAAGGATCTGCCCATCCGCATGATCACCTCCGAGGGCGTCTTCACCGCCCAGACCGCCCGGCGGGACATGAAAGGCCGGGAGTACTAGCGGCCCGGCCGGGCTATCGGGTCGCATTCCCGCCCCGATCGCCGAAAAGTGCAAGAAATAGCCGTTTCCGCTAAATCGCGTTTTCGAAAACCACCCCCATACTGTACTTGCGCAGCGGAAGTTGCCGCATGCCCATCGCCCGTCCGCGAAGGAGCCCGTCGTGCGAAACCACAGTGCAGGTGCATTCCTCGCATTCGCCCTTTTGATCGCCGGCACCGGCCCGGCGTTCGCGGCCGATCCCGCCGGACTCAAGTGCGTCGGGGTCTATTCGGAAACCAGCGCGGGCTCCGTGAGCTGGAGAACGGGGTCCGCAGCCTGGACCGCGGTCAAGGTGGGCGACGTCCTGCCCGCGGCGGCCGAGGTCCGGATCAACGTGGACCGGGACTGGGTCGAGTTCGTGCAAACCGGGAAGCCCGACGCGGTCTACGAGATCGCCGGGCCGGAGTCGGGGGAAAAGATCCTGAAGACCGCGGACATCCTCAAGCTGAAGCCCCGGGCCGTGGCCTTCCCGAAGGGCGCCGCCGGCAAGCCCGACGCGAAGTACAAGGACAGGCTCACGGTGGTCGAGTACCTGGGACGGCAGATCTACATGACCGCGGACGGCGTCTCCCGGGACATCAAGTACGGGGACGTGCTGGACGCCAAGGGCAAGGTCAAGATCATCGCGATCAACAACACCATCACCCTCATGAACGCCGAGGGCGCGGTCGTGAAGGTGATTGGG
>JBFZER010000171.1:0-12847 GCA_041306765.1 Spirochaetota bacterium
CCTCGGGGTCGAACATGCCCTCCACGCCCATGGCGCCATGGAGGGAGAGGTAGATTCCATCCACCCTGTTCTGGGTTTTCACCGCGTCCAGGATGCCCGCCTTGATCTTATCGTAAAAAACACGGTCCACGGGTCCGCCGGACATGGACTTGGCCTGCAGTATCGGCACGGCCTTCACGGCCCCCCCGCCGGATTCCGCGACTGCCTTGAGGAAGCCTCCCAGCTGGGTCTTCTCCTCCGGCGCCGCGGCGGCGACTTCCGCGCCGTACCTCAGGGCCATGGCCTTGAAGTCGCGTTCCGTGGTGAGTATGGGGGAAAACGAGTTCACCTCGTGCATGAACTCGGCGTACAGGACTACCTTGGCGTCATCCCGGAGAACGGGCGGTTTCGCGGGGGAACAGGAAGCCAGGACGACTGCAAGGAACGCCAGGGGCAGGACAGGGGTAGGTTTCATGGTGAGGGCATTCTTAGCCCGGTCCGTGGAAGTTGTCAACACGAGGACCGGGACTCCGTTCCGGGGGCTGACTCGGGTGCGGGTCCTGAAGTAGCATGGCTTGCGGTCCGGCGCACCTGGCCGAGACCAGGAGCTAACAAGCATGTCCACCTTCGCGGCCCTCCTCACGGCGGGCGTCCTGGGAGCCATGATCTCGATCTACCAGCCCATGAACGGCCTGGTATCCCGGGTCGCCGGATCCCCCCTGGCGGCCAACACCCTCTTCTACCTCGTCGCCTTCCTCTCCTCCGCGGCAATGATGACGCTCTGGAGCCTTGTCCGGCCCGGCGCCCCGGGACTCGCCGCGCGCCTGGCGGGACTTCCTCCCGCCCTGCTCCTGGCCGGGACCATGAGCTCCGTCATGGTCCTGGGTACCATCATCCTCCTGCCCCGGCTGGGAGCGCGGCGCCTCTTCCTGCTTCAGGTGGCCGGCCAGGTGATCATGGCCCTGGTCGTCAGCCACCTCGGGATCCTGGGCACTCCGCGGGATCCCCTCACCCTCCGCAAGGGCTTGGGCGCCTTCCTGCTCCTGGCGGGAGCCGTGGTCTCCGTGCTTTGAGCCCCGGTCCGGCTTGCCCCCGCCTTCCCCGGGAAGTACCTTTGACCGGGGCCGGTCGACCGGCCGGGAGATATGCATGGATACCCTCAAGTCGCCCGAAGAATTCCTTGAGACCTGCGACAATGTCATGAACCGTGCCGAACTCGAGGCGAAGCTGTCCGGGAAGCCGGATTATTACGCCGAGGAGTATTTCTGCGCCGGCAAGGGCGCCTACTGCCGGGACGAGGGACTCTGCGTCCAACTCGTCGCCCGGGCGGAACTCCCCACCCGATTCGGCCTTTTCGAGATCGCGGGCTTCTACGACGCGAAACACGACAAGGAGCACACCGCCGTGGTGAAAGGCGCCGTGGAGGGAGCGGAAAGCCTGCCTCTCCGGATCCACTCCCAGTGCCATACCGGTGACGTGTTCGGGAGCCTTCGCTGCGACTGCCGGGACCAGCTGGAGGCCGCCCTCCGGTACATCGAGGGCCAGGGGCGCGGCGCCGTCGTGTACATGAAGCAGGAGGGGCGCGGGATAGGCCTGTTGAACAAGATCAAGGCCTACCGGCTGCAGGAGCTCGGGCTCGATACGGTGGAGGCCAATCGGTACCTGGGATTCCCGGACGACGCCCGGGACTACTCCGTCACCGCGGCCATCATCCGGCTTCTCGGAATCCGGTCGGTACGGCTCATGACCAACAATCCCGACAAGATCGATGGGCTGCGAACCGCGGGAATCGAGGTAACGGGGCGCATTCCCGTGGTCATCCAGCCCAACGACCATGACGGCCGATACCTGGAGACCAAGCGCGCCCGGATGGGGCACCTGTACTGAAGAAGCCGGTCAGCCCGGAGCAGGCCGCTTGAAGCCCGCAGCGGGCTCCTGCCCTCGATATTTCACAGAATGACCCTGTACAGGATCAAACCGCCTAAAACCACCAGCGCCAGCCCCAGGACACCGTAGAAAATCCGTGCGCCCCCGCGCCCAAGTATCTTCACGAAAAATCTCGCCTTCCGGTGGTTCATGAACCACTCGAAATCGAAGGCCGCGCAAACGACCGAGAAGAGTCCCGCCGCAGCGAGGATCCAGCCCGAATGGTTCATGTTCCCCCTCCTTATTCCGGTGCGGTTCTGAGATTCATTCCGATTCCACCCCCCGCGTACCTCGGAGGAAAGCAGGAAACCAAGAAAAACCGCCCCCGGGGGGGCGGCTTTCACTCGCGGGAGGCCGCTGGTTTACCAGCGGTTGTCATCCCGGCGGGGCTTGTCCATGGCCTCGTTGACCTTGATCTGACGGCCGTCGAGGTCGGTGCCGTTGGTCCCGGAGATGGCGGCCTGGGCTTCGCTGTCCGAGCCCATCTCCACGAAGCCGAAGCCCTTGGAGTTGCCGGAATCCCGGTCCGTGATGATCTTCGCAGAGGCGACGGTGCCGTAGCTCTGGAACAGCTCGCGGAGGCGGCTCTCGCTGGTGTTGAAGCTGAGATTCCCCACGTAAAGTTTCTTGCCCAAAATCGATTCCTTCACCCGCGAATCGTCCGCGGGTATCCTAAACATGATCCGCAGTGAACGCGGATAACAAAACCGGAAATCCTCGCGGATCCACGGTCAAGTCCCTGGTAGTGTACATCACTTTGAAAACAATTGATATAGCCGGTCAACAAGTTCGCAAGCCTGCGGTTTCGGCGTCGAAACGTGACGGCTCCCATGTTCTTGGGAACTGTTCTGTTCGACCGTGTTTCTATTGACAGGAACAAATGGATGGTGCAGAATGCCGCCTCGGCGCCGGGGCTCTCCATAGCAGCCCGGGGAAGGAGACGCCGCCATGATCTGGAACCCCGACTACGAGACCCTCCCCAGAGAGGAGCTCACGCGCCTTCAGGACGAGAGACTGGGATCCCTGGTGGATGCCCTGTATCGCCGCGTGGAGTTCTTCCGGGCCAAGATGGACGCGGCGGGCGTGAAGCCCCGGGACATCCGGGGCTTGGCAGACCTGCCCGGACTGCCCTTCACCACGAAGGACGAGCTGCGTTCGGGATACCCTTTCGAGCTCCTGGCGGTGGATCTCAAGGAGATCGTCGAGATCCACACCTCCTCGGGCACTACCGGTAAGCCCGTCGTCGACGCGTACACGGCCGGGGACCTGGACACCTGGGCCGAATCCATGGCGCGCACCCTCTCGGCGGGGGGGGCAACCCGGCACGACATCGTCCAGAACGCCTATGGCTACGGGCTGTTCACCGGCGGCCTGGGGGTGCACTACGGGGCACGAAGGATCGGCGCGACGGTCCTGCCCATCTCGGGGGGAAACACCAAGCGCCAGCTCGAGCTCATGCGGGACTTCGGGACCACGGTCCTCACCTGCACGCCCTCCTACGCCCTGTACCTGGCGGAGGCCATGAGGGAGGAAGGGATGAGCACCGGGAACCTGGGCCTCCGAGCCGGGTTCTTCGGCGCCGAACCCTGGAGCGACAACATGCGCGCGGAGATCCAGGCGAACCTGGGCCTTTCGGCCTACGATATCTACGGCCTGACGGAGATCATCGGCCCCGGGGTGGCCTTCGAATGCGAGAACCAGGACGGGCTCCACGTCAACGAAGACCTGTTCTTCCCCGAGATCGTCGATCCCGCGACGGGGCGGCCCCTTCCGGACGGACAGAAGGGGGAACTGGTGATCACCACCCTCACGAAACAGGGCACCCCCATCCTCCGGTACCGGACCCGGGACATCACCTACCTGGACCGGTCCGCGTGCTCCTGCGGAAGGACGACGGTCCGGATGCACCGCCTGCTCGGCCGCACCGACGACATGCTCATCGTCCGGGGGGTCAACGTCTTCCCCTCCCAGATCGAGGAAGTCATCCTCGGAATCGAGGGCGTCGAACCCCACTACCAGATCATCGTTGACCGCCGCAACCAGCTCGACAGTCTGGAAGTCCAGGTGGAGATGAACGAGAGGCTGTTCTCCGACGAGATCCGCAACCTGGAGCACACGGAATCCTTGATTGAAAGCAGGCTGTACGCGACCCTCAACATCCATACCAGGGTCAAGCTCGTGGAGCCCAAGACGATAGCCCGGAGCGAGGGCAAGGCCAAGAGGATCATCGACAAGCGGCAGATCTGAACAGGACCCGAGTCGTCCAAGGAGTCAAGGATGAGCGTGAAGCAGGTTTCCATATTCCTGGAAAATTCCAAGGGCCGGCTGGCGGAAGTCACCCGAGTCCTGGCGAGGCAGGGGGTCGACATCCGGGCCCTCTCCCTGGCCGACACCTCCGACTTCGGGGTTCTCCGGATCATCGTGAACCGGCCGGATCGGTGCCTGGAAGTGCTGAAGGAACACGGCTTCGTGGCCCGGACCACGGAGGTCGTGGCCGTGGAGGTTGAGGACAGGCCGGGAGGGATGTCCCGAGTCCTGGATGCCCTCGACGAGGCGGGCCTCAACGTGGAATACATGTACGCCTACGTGGCCAAGGCCGGGGAAAACGCCGTGGTCATCTGCAAGATCGACGAGCGGGAGAAAGCCCTGTCCGTGCTGGAAAAAAACGGCATCCCGACGATATCGGCGGCGGGGCTGGAGGCGTTGTGAACCCCGGCCCGTGGCGGACCCGTCTTTCGCGGGGTATACTCCTCCCATGAACTCCACCAAGGAATTTCTGGATCAACTGTCCTCGGAGGAAGCGGAACTCCTCCTGGAACGCTTCGACGAGGAGGACGCCTGGCGCCTGGGCTGTCTTATGGTCGAGGAGGCCCGGCGCCGGAAGGCCCCCGTGGCCGTGGATGTCCGCCGCCCCGGGCAGATCCTGTTCCATGCCGCCCTGCCCGGATCCGCGCCGGACAACGACGAGTGGATACGCCGCAAGTCCGCCTGCGCTTTCCGCTTCGGAAAGTCGTCCCTGGCCGTGGGAGTATCTTTGGCCCTGGCGGGGAAGACCATTGAGGAGAAATCCTTCGTCAGCCCCTTCGATTTCAGCCCCCACGGGGGCGCCGTTCCGGTGCGCGTCCGGAACGCCGGGATCGTGGCCTGTGCCACCGTGTCGGGCCTGCCCCAGGAGGAAGACCACGCCCTGGTGGCGGAGTGCCTGCGGAGGCTCCGTTCGGTCTAGAGTATCGAATCCCAGGAGGCCCCGAAATCCGGGATGGCTGATCGGGACGCGAGCCTCGTTCATCCCGATTCCTGTCGCCTTGACAACGCGGGTACCGGGTCGTAGCCTACCTGAAATATTTGATTTCAAGGAGACCCACATGGCGATTCAGGTAAAACCCAAGGGATCCGGCCTCTGGGACGCTATCTCCCTGGGAGAGATCATGATCCGTCTGGATCCTGGGGAGGGTCGCATCAAAACGGCCCGCTCCTTTCGGGTTTGGGAGGGCGGCGGAGAATACAATGTCACCCGCGGATTGAGGCGCTGCTTCGGGATGGAAACCGCGGTCGTCACCGCCCTGGTCGACAACGACGTCGGCTACCTCCTGCAGGACCTCGTTTTCCAGGGCGGGGTGGACATGCGCCATGTGAAGTGGTTCCCCTTCGACGGCATCGGCCGGGAGGTCCGGATAGGCTTGAATTTCACGGAGCGGGGTTTCGGGGTCCGGGGAGCCGTGGGCGTGTCGGATCGGGCGAATTCCGCTGCCAGCAGGCTCAAGGCCGGCGACTTCGACTGGGAACGCATATTCGGAACCGAGGGGTGCCGGTGGTTCCACTGCGGGGGCATCTTCGCCGCCCTGTCCGCCACCACCCCGGGCCTCATCGTCGAGGCCATGAAGGCGGCCAAGGCCCATGGTACGATCGTTAGCTATGACCTGAACTATCGCCCCTCCCTGTGGAAAGTGAACGGAGGCGCGAAGCGCGCGGTCGAGGTGAACCGCGAGATAGCCCGGTACGTCGACGTCATGATCGGGAACGAGGAGGACTTCACCGCCGCCCTCGGATTCGAGGTGGAAGGCGTAACCGAGAACGTCACGAATCTCCAGATCGAGAGTTTCAAGCGCATGATCGGAATGGTGGTGGAGACGTTCCCGAACATCCAGGCGGTGGCCACTACGCTACGGGAAGTGAAGTCGGCCACCCGCAACGACTGGGGGGCCGTCCTGTACTATGACGGCGAGTACTACGAGGCGACACGGCGGGTGGACCTGGAAATTCTCGACAGAGTCGGAGGCGGCGACGGGTTCGCATCCGGGCTGATCTACGGATTCATGGCCGGAAAGCCCCCTCGGGAATGCGTGGAGTACGGAGCCGCCCACGGGGCCCTGGCTATGACCACCCCGGGGGACACGACGATGGCCTCCTTGAAGGAAGTCGATAAGCTTGTCGGCGGCGGATCCGCCCGGGTGGAGAGGTAAGATGGACAGGACGCTGGAACGAATCGGGGAACTCGGATTGGTACCGGTGATCAAGATCGACGACGCCAAGGACGCCGTGCCCCTGGCGAAGGCCCTGTCGGAAGGCGGGCTTCCCGTCGCGGAAGTTACGTTCCGCACCTCCGCGGCGGAGGATTCGATCCGAAGGATCGCATCGGAAGTACCGGAAGTGCTGGTCGGGGCCGGAACGGTCCTCTCGGTCGATCAGGTGAAGCAATCCGTCAAGGCCGGCGCCCGGTTCATCGTGTCCCCGGGCCTCAACCCCCGTGTGGCGGAGTACTGCGTGAAAGAATGCATCCCCATCACCCCGGGAATCAACAATCCCTCCGGCATCGAAGCCGCCCTGGAGCTCGGCATCCGGGTGCTGAAATTCTTCCCCGCCGAGCCGTCCGGAGGCCTGGGCATGCTGAAGGCCATGGCCGCCCCCTACGGGGACGTCAGCTTTATCCCGACTGGAGGGATCGGCCTGGAAAACATGCCAAGCTATCTCTCGTGGAATCGGATCGTCGCGGTGGGCGGATCCTGGATCGCCCCGAACGACTTGATCGCCGCGGGAAAATTCGACGAGATCCAGCGGCTGACCTCCGAGGCGGTCGCCAGGATCCACGGCTTCGAACTGATGCACATAGGGGTGAACGAAAGCGACGAGGCGTCCGCCGCGACCACGGCGGCCCTCCTGCAGAGCCTCTTCTTCCTGCAGAGCAAGCCCGGAAACTCCTCCATTTTCGCGGGGAAGGCGTTCGAGATCATGAAGGGTCCCTACCTCGGGACCCACGGGCACGTGGGTCTTTCCGTCAACAGCGTGGAACGAGCCCTCGCCTTCCTCAAGGAAAAAGGAATCGGGACGCGTCCGGAAACCGCCAAGAGCGAGGGGGGATCCCTCAAGGTGATCTACCTGGACCGGGAGATCGCGGGCTTCGCCATCCATTTAAGCCGCCGCTAGCTGGGAAGGATGTCCGCAAAGCCCGTTGGGGGGGTCGGATGGCGGGTTTCCGTGCGGGTGCCCCACGCGGAACCTATGTATGGGGCACCCCGGTTTCCCCGTAATTGATCCGACCTTCGATGATACGGTTACAGAGATGCCGGTAGACCTGTTCGCCCAGGCTCCGGGTTTCGATGATTCCCGTGCTTTCCGTCTCCATGTGCGTCCCTTATCCGCGGGACCCGCGGGGAACCATCTGCGTGTTGACCGGGTAGAGCGGCTTGCCGTCCCGCAGGACCGAGACGATGTTCCGGGCGGCCTTTTCCTTCAGCTCCGCGATGGCTTCCTCGCTGTAGTAGGCACAATGGTCGCTGAGGACGACGTTGTCCAGGAGCCTCAGGGGGCTGTCCAACGGAAGCGGTTCGGTCTCGAACACGTCCAAGCCCGCGGCGCGGATCCTGCCGTCCCGCAGGGCCGAGCAAAGGGCCGCCTCGTCGAGGATCGGTCCCCGGGAGGTGTTGACCAGGATCGCGGTCGGCTTCATGGACTCGACCAGCTCCTTGCTTATCAGGTGCCGGGTGTCCGGAGTGAGAGGGGCGTGCACGGAGAGGAAGTCGCATCGGGCGGCGACCTCCCGAAGATCCCGCTTCCTGCCTCCCGCAGCCTCGATGACCTCCGCATCGACGTAGGGATCGCAAACGAGGACCTCCCCGAAGGAGAGTCCCGAAGCCTTCTGGTGCGTTCGCCGGCCGATCGCACCATACCCGACGATACCCAGCGTGGAACCGCGTATCCTGTTTATCCGCATCCCTCCGAGGTAGTTCCACTTCCCTGCCCGAATGGCCTTGTCTTTCACAACCGTTAGGCGGGCGCAGGCAAGGAGCAGCGCCAAGGCCTGGTCGGAGACCTCCTCCACGCAATAATCCGGGACGTTCGCGACCCAGATCCCTGCCCGGGAGGCGGCCTCCACGTCGACGTTGTCATATCCGACCCCGTACCGCGCCAAAACCCGGCAATTTTCCAGCCCGTCGATCACTCCGGAATCGATCTTCCTCAGGTTCACCAAGATCCCGTCCGCCGTACGCGCGGCCCGAAGGAAGGCTTCGTCGGATTCATCCTCGAGCAGCTCGAGACGGACGCCGGCCGCCGATAAGACCGAAGCCTCGATGCGGTAGTCCTTCCCGAACCTGTCGTCGCTCACGATTACGGATGGCGTTCCCATGTTCGCTCCCTAAGGGCAATCGTATATCTAAGATATCAGGTGCCGGATTGCACTGAAAAGGTTCTCTTCTCTTCGAAAAGCGACGGGATATCCCGGGTGAGCGGCGCTCCTTCCGGGAACCGTCAAGCCAGGGGCCCCAGGAGCGCGACGATCCTGGAAAGCGGTTCCACGTCGTCGGAGTCCCACTGGGCTGGCTTGTCGGAATCGATGTCCAGCACCGCGACCACCCGGCCGTCCTTAAAAAGGGGGATTACGATCTCGCTCTTCGAGCGGGAGTCGCAGGCGATGTGGCCGGGAAAGGCCTCCACGTCCGGAACCACCACGGGGGCAGCAGTCTTGACGGAATGCAGGCAGACCCCCCGCCCGCGGAGCACCTGGCAGGCCACGGAGCCCTGGTAGGGGCCCACGTGGAGCTCCTCCGGTCCCGCGACGAAGTAGAATCCCGTCCAGAAGTGGTGCTTCAGCTTGGCGTGGAGCAGGGCGGCGACGGTGGCCATGCCCGCCACCAGGCTGGGCGACTTCTCCCGAATAAGGGGTTCCAGCTGCTCGCGGATCCGATCGTAGGCGCCCGGCCGGCGGGGATCGATCACGGCGCGCTTTCCTTTGCGGCAAGCGCCGCCCGGGCCTTTCCGGCCCGGGCCAGGACCGCGGGCAGGCCCAGGAGGCGGATGGACTCGAAGAGGGGGGGGCTCACCCGGCTGCCCGTCACAGCGACCCGCAGGGGCATCATCAAGTCCCCGAGCTTGCATCCGAGCTCCGCGGCCTTTCCGCGGAAGCGCTCCTCGCTGGCGGGGATGTCGGACAGATCGCAGGATCCCAGGAGCTCGGCCGCTGCGCCCAGGAGCTCCGCGGCCCGGGGAGCGTCCAGTTTCTTGGGTATGAACTCCTCCAGCGGGGCCAGGGGCGGTTCGGAGAAGAGGTACGCGAGCTTGGCGGAGGCTTCGCTCAGGTAGACGAGCCGTTCCTTCACAAGAGGAACCGCCTCGCGGAAGGTGCGCTTCTGGCCGGCGTCGGGTTCGGCGCCGGGGGAGCCGAAGAGCCCCGCCTCCACGGCGAAAGGCAGGAGCAGGCCGGCGAGCTCTCCGTCGTCCTTGGCCCGGATGTACTGGCCGTTGAACCACTCGAGTTTCACGTAGTCGAAGACCGCCGGAGCCTTGTTGATCCTCTCGATCCGGAACAGCCTCGACAGGTCCTCAAGGGAATAGAGGTCCCGGCCGTCCTCGTAGCTCGCGCCCAGCATGGCCACGTAATTGATCAGGGCTTCCTTCACATAGCCCTTGGAGCGGAACTCGTTGACCGCGGTCGCGCCGTGGCGCTTGGAGAGCTTGTGGCCGTCCGAGCCCAGGACCATGGGCAGGTGGCAGAGTGCCGGGGGAGTCCATCCGAAGGCCTCGTACAGGATCATGTGGAGGGGAGCGGAAGGTATCCACTCCTGGGCCCGCATCACGTGGGTGATCTCCATCAGGTGGTCGTCCACGACGTTGGCCAAGTGGTAGGTCGGGAAGCCGTCGGACTTGAGAAGGACAGGGTCAGGGTTGACGTCCGAGTTCTTCCACTCGATATCCCCCAGAAGAAGGTCCCGGAACTTCGTGGTACCCTCCAGGGGAATCTTGAGTCGGATAACGTGGGGTTCCCCGGCGGCGGCGCGGCGCCCGGCCTCGGCTGTGTCGATGTTCCGACAGGCCCGGTCGTAACCGTAGCTCGCCGCGCCCTCCTGCTCCTCGGGCTCCGCGTCGGAGCGCATCCGCGACAGGCGGTCCTCCGGGCAGAAGCAGCGGTAGGCCTTGCCCTCTTCCACGAGCCGGGCCGCGTACTCCCGATACAGGGCGAACCGCTCGGACTGGACGTACGGACCCGCAGGTCCTCCCACGTCCGGCCCTTCGTCCCACCGGATTCCCAGCCAGTCGAAGGTGTCATAGAGGTTCTTCACGTACTCTCCGGAGGAGCGGGCGCGGTCCGTGTCCTCCAGGCGGAGGATGAACTTCCCGCCGTTGGCCCGGGCGAAGAGGTAATTGAAGAGCGCGGTGCGCACTCCCCCGATATGCTGGAGCCCCGTGGGGGACGGGGCGTAGCGGACTCGGACGTTCATGGTGACTCCCCTTGGACCTCGGCGCGCGGAATGCGCGGCGGGATTCGAACCGGATGTATCGTGGAGGGATTATAGACGCCGGAAGGACGGGGGGTCAAGAATCGGGATTCCCGAGGAACCGATGCGCCGCAATACCGCCTCCCCCTCGGCTCCGTCATATCCCCGAGGCGAAGGCCCGGACGGAGTGGGACAGGAGAGCGAGCGCCAGACCCGCTGCCAAACACGCGACCCAGCCTGCCAATCCCAGGAGGGACGCCCGTTTCCCCCCCCGGGCGGAGAGGATGAGGGCATGGGCGAGTCCGGCCAGCCCCGAGAGGACGGCGGCTGTGGACAGCACGGACACCATGTGCAGGAGCATGAGCTGGGTGCCGGCGAGGAAATCCTGGTAGTTGCCCAGGGCGTAATAAAAGAAGGCCAGCAGGTCGAGGCCGAGAAAGTACAGGGCGGCCCGCTTCAGGGCGGAGTTCCAGAGGAGCGGGGTCTTGCGGGTACCGGTCACTGCATTCTCCTTCCCCAAGGGTATACGCTCGGGGCGCGACGCGCAATACATTCCCGGCAGCGGTTCCCGGCCGCGGTATGGAAATGCGCACCGATATCGGATAAACTCGAACCATGGTCAACCGGACCCACCCGAGGAACCTGGGATGAAAAAGTTCATCACGTGGATGATTCTCCTGATCGCACTTGCGGGAGCCGGCTTCCTGGCCGGATGGATACAGTTCCGGATACCCGCCGGATCCTACGGGGTCTACGTGACCAAGACTCGAGGCTGGCACTCCGGAATCCTGGAGCCCGGCCGCTTCGCATGGACCTGGGAAGCTCTGATACCCACGAATCTACGCCTCTTCCGCTTCACCGTCGAACCCCGGACCGAGGCGGTCACCTTCGCGGGTTCCCTTCCCTCCTCCGGCCTTTACGCGGGCTTCGCGGTCGGGAATCCCGATTTCTCCTACGACGTATCCTACACGATTACCGCCTCGGTCCGCCCGGAGGCCCTTCCCGGCGTCGCGGAATCCCGGAGAATCGAAACCCAGGAGTCCCTGAACGCGTGGCTGACCGAGAGGATCCGGACCGCGGGGGAGGCCCTCCGAGGACTGCTCCTGGCGAGGTCCTCGGATCCGGACTGGATCGCTGCCGTCCTCGGGGGCGATCCCGGGGCGATGAAAGCCCTTTCCGAGGACATCGCGGAGGGTGCGCCGGAGCTCGAAATCCTGTCCGTTGCGATCCGTTCCCTGAAGGTTCCGGACCTGGACCTGTACCGGGCTGTAAAATCAAGATACCTGTCGTTCCTGGAGTCCGAGGAAAGCGCCTTGAACCGTATCTTGGAAAAAGAATCCCAGGCACGCGCCCAGGTCGAACTTCGCCTGGAATCCCTGGAGCGGTACGGCCAGCTCATCACCAAGTACCCGAAACTGATCGATTTCCTGGCCGTAGAGAACAGGACGGACGCAGCCCTTCTAGAAGCCCTCGGGAAGCGGGCCGAGTAGCGGGATGGAATACTTCTTCAACTTCGACAAGCTGGGCTATCTGAAGGGCGGCCGGCCGGAGGGCTGCATCCTCTGCCTGGTGAGGGACGGGTCCGGGCAGGTCGACCGCCTGGTGGTTCACGAGACCGGGCGATTCATCGTCTCCCTGAACCTCTACCCCTACAATCCGGGGCATATCCTGGTCTTCCCCCGCCGCCACGTGACGGACGTGCGCGCACTGGACGAGGTCGAGAAGACCGAACTGACGGCACTCACGGATCTCTGCCTGGACGCCCTGGAAAAGGCCTTCAATCCGGCGGGCTTCAACATCGGGTACAACATGGGCTTGGCGGCGGGAGCGTCCATCGACCACCTTCACCTGCACATCATTCCCCGGTACCCCCGGGAGATCGGCATCGTGGAACTGATCGCGGGCAAACGCGTCCTGGTGCAGGATCCGCAGGAAACCAAGGAGCGCCTGGTAACGGTATTCCGGGAGATTTCCGGACCCTGAGGCAGGCCGTCAATAGTGTTACGAAGCTTGTGAAGGAGCAAGCGGGAAGGAAGGAGTGAGCGGTATAGGGACGGGAGGCGGCAAGCCCCCCGGGAGGTACCTATGCTCTCGTTCCCTTTCTGCCCCAATCCGTTATGTAGACTGCATTTAACCGAACCTCCTTCCGGTTGGTTCATCCCTTTCGGTTTCTATCTAACCCGGACTTTCGGGCTCGTTCCTCGATTCCGCTGCCGAGCCTGCCGCAGAAC
>JBFZER010000172.1:0-13424 GCA_041306765.1 Spirochaetota bacterium
TCCAACTCGTGGGCGAGGTCCTGCTCCGGGGCAAGACCCAGCCCAGCGCCGTGTACGGAAGGAAGTAGACAGAAGCGCTGCCGGGTGATTCTCCGGAAGGACATTCCTAAATTCAGCCCCCGAGGACCGCGTCGGTGACCACGTCGATTCCCCTGGGATGGTTATAGATTAATCCCTCTGTCAGCCTTGATGATTCGGTTAAAAACAAATTGACAAATACTGTCAAAAGAATATCATTACCGCATGGTTGAGATGACACGTCATACGGCCGGGCGCATTTATCTTTTTGCGCTCCTGCTGTCGGTCGTCGGCTTCATCGCCCTCATGGCCGTCGGGGTTACGACCACCTCCGCCGGGGCGGCGCCGACCTTGGTTTTCGGATGGATGACAATGCCCCTCGTGATCGGCATCGGCTTCGTGCTGTATTGGCTCGTCGCCTACGTCATCTATTTCTTCTTCTTCTGGCCCTACCGATAGGAGGCCCGGGAATGGGATTCACTCTCGCCGTACTCGGCGGCTTCGGCGCCGTCATCGTACTCATGGCCGCCTACGGCTACCGCATCTCCGCGAAGACCGCGGAGGACTACATGCTCGGAGGCAGGACCATCGGCGTCGTCGTCATGTTCTTCTTCGTCCTCTTCGCGATATCCTCGGCCTGGACCTTCTACGGTTTCCCGGGGCTCCTATACACGAAGGGACCGGGATACGTGACCTTCATCTGGGGCAGCGTGGCGGGCTTCGCGGGACTGTATATGTTCCTGGGGCCGAGGCTCTGGGCCCTGGCCAAGATCAACCGCTTCCTGTCCCCCGTAGAGGTGCTCGGAGAGCGCTACCAATCCAAGTCCCTGAAATTCATCCTGTCCCTTTCGATCCTCGCCTTCATAGTGCCCTACATCGGCATCCAACCCCTGGGTGTCGGCGCAGGGTTCGAAGCCCTGACGGGCCTCCCGGCGGTCTGGGGTGCCGTCTATACGGCGATCATACTCATCGTGCTCGTCCTGCTCGGGGGAATGCGCATCGTCGCCTGGGTGAATATCTTCCTCGGCGTGGTCTACATGGCCGCCCTCATGGGTAGTCTTGTCTGGGTCGTGTCCGTACTCTTCCCCGACGGAGGCCTGGCCCAGGCGGCGTCCATAGTCGCGAATTCCCGGCCGGCCCTGCTTTCGGATCCCGGTCCCGCGGGAGCCTACACGCCCGTGGTGCTCGGCGGAACCTTCGTGGTCGGCCTTCTGGCCTTCAGCTGGCCCCATGTCGCCATAGGCTGCATGACTGCCCGGGACAAGAGCCTCTTCAAGTGGTTCCCGCTCCTCATCTTCGTATTCGGCGGCCTCTTCTTCTACATCCTCCCCTTCCTCTGGGGTTCCCTGGTCGCTCCGGCGGCCATGCCCCTCGGCGAACTCGAGGCCCTGGCCGCCCGGAACGGTGTCCCCCTGCAGGTGGAGGCGGACCGGGTCGTACAGACTGTCATAAAGCGAACCCTGCCCGAATGGTTCGGGGTTTTCGTGCTCCTCGGCGTGATCGCCGCCGCGGTCAGCACCGCGGCCGTGCAGCTCATGACATCCAGCGTCATCGTGAGCCGCGACGTGATCCAGGGGATCTTCAAGCCCGAGGCCACGGACAAGCAGATCACGACTTGGGCGCGCTGGTCGGTGGTCGTGATCGTGATCCTGAGCCTGGTCGTAAGCGCCCTCAACACCGGCGCCATGGCACTCTACCTGACGGACGTGAGCGTACCGGGCTTCGCCCAGTGGAGTCCTGCCCTGGTCGGCGGACTGCTCTGGAAACGGGGCACCCGGCAGGGCGCTATCGCCGGTACCCTCGCGGGCATCGTCTACCTGCTCCTGAGCCTCTTCGTCGTCGTGGGCGGAGAGCGGGTCCTCGTGGTCGGGCACCCGGTGCTGGCCAGCCTCCTGGTGAACACCCTCGTGTACATCGTGGTGAGCAAGCTGACCCCCAAGCCCGGGGAGAATATCGAGAATCAGTTCTTCCATGAGGTCGAAGCCTACCTCGCGGCTGAAACCGGGGGGAGGTAGAGGGTGACCGGATCGGATACCTGGCGGCTCATTTACAACCCCGACGGCGACGCGGCCGACATCGTGGCCTACGGCGCCTCGGTGGCCGAAGGCCGGATCGCCGGAAAGTACCAGCTTTCCACGACCCTCGTGCCCGACACCCTGGTCATCCAGAAGAGCCGCGAACTTGGCATCATCGCCGGTGCCGACGTGGTGATCGAAAAGCAGCTGGCCGCCGCCCAGAAGATCTCGGTGGCGCGCCTCCCGAGGCAAGGCCGGAACGGCGCCCGCCCCGTCGGAACCGTCCAGCTCGGCGAGCTCACCTCGAAGGCTTCGAGCAAATTCAAGGCCGTCGAGGTCGATCCCGACGAGCCGGCGGTGCTCATCTACACCTCCGGCACGACGGGCAACCCGAAGGGCGCGATGGTGACACACCGGAATTTCAATTTCCAGTGCATGACCATCGTGAAGTCGCTCATCGATTTCACTTCGGAGGACAGGGTGATCGGCGTGCTTCCCCTGTACCACATCTACGGCCTGGCGAACGCCTTGATCGTATCCCTGCACTACGGAGCCTGCCTCGTGCTCATGCCCCAGTACAGCCCACAGAGCCTCCTTGAGACCATCGAGAAACACCAGGCCACCATGATGCCCGCCATACCCTCGATGTACCAGCTCCTCCTCGGCCTGGCCCGCATCAAGAGCCGCCAGGTGAAGATCCCCAAGAGCCTCATGCACTGCATTTCCGGCGGAGCTCCCCTGCCCCTGGCGGTACTCAAGGACTTCTCCGAAGCCTTCAGCACGAACATCATGGAAGGCTACGGCTTGACCGAATCGACCAGTTCCGTCTGCGCCAACGGCGTGGGCGGCCGGTTCAAGGACGGTTCCATCGGGAGGCCGGCTGTCGGCGTAGAGATGAAGATCCTGGGCGAGGACGGCGCGGAGCTGCCGGACGATACCGAGGGTGAGATAGTCATTCGATCGGTTACGATCTTCAAGGGCTACTGGAACAACCCCGAGGCCACGGCCCAGGTACTGGGCTCCGACGGCTGGTTCCAAACCGGCGACCTCGGCTATCGGGACGGCGACGGTTTCTATTTCATCACGGACCGCAAGAAGGACATCATCATCTCCCACGGCTACAACATCAGCCCCCGGGAGGTCGAGGAAGTCCTGGCCGAGCACCCCAAGGTTTCTGAAGCCGCCGTCGTGAACCTCGTCAGCCCCAAGGGGGAGGAGTCTGTGACCGCCTTTATCGTGCCCAAGTTCTCGGGCCCCGACAACAGCTCGGCTCCCGGGGAGGAAGCCCCGAGTCACCGGGAACTCCAGGAGTACTGCGAACTCCATCTGGCACCGTACAAACGCCCGCGCTCCTACGTGATCGTGGCGGCCCTGCCTAAAAGCGCCACCGGAAAGATACTGCGCAAGGAACTCCGCGGCGAGGCGGAGGACAAGAGGCTCATAGACAGGAGCGGCCAATGATCTTCGGCAAGGCAAAGGGGGGGGAAGAGCTGCCCCTCGGTCTCGGCGCCACCCTGGAGGCTGTCGCGGAGCGCCATAGGAAGCGCGAGGCCATACGGTTCGAGAACCGGGTCTATACCTACCAGGAACTGGACGAGGAGGCCGGCCGCGTGGCGGGAGGGCTCTCATCCCTCGGGATCCGCAAGGGCGACCGCGTGGCCATCATGCTGCCCAACATACCCGAGTTCGTCTTCAGCCTCTACGGCATCCAGAAACTCGGGGGGATAGCGGTCCCCTTCAACACGATGTACAAGGGCAGGGAGATCAGTTTCATCCTGCGCGACTCCGGTGCCAAGGCCATCGTGTGCCTCAGCAACTTCGCGCCGCTCATCCAGGAAATCCAGTCCGAATGCCCGGCCCTGGAGCACGTGATCGTGACCGGGCAGCGCAGCTTCGTCTTCGTGGATCCGGAGGGTACGGTCAACGTGCAGATGGTATTCGAGCGCGCCCGATTCCCCGATGCACACACGGCCTTCCACGCCATCGGCGGCTCCCTGGTGGAGACCTTCAAGGCCCTCGGCGTCGAGGACGTATGGTACAGCCACATCGGCGCCGTGCGTTCAAGCGGCAAGAAGCTTGCGGCCATCCTTCTCAGCGAGATAGAAAACCTCTACGTGGCCAACATCGTGACTTGGCTCTCGCCCATGGACACCGCGCCGCTCTTCAAGGTTCTGTACGTGCCGCCGGAGATCAAGGAGCGCGCGCTGGAGCCCATGACCAGCGTCGAGCAGGAAAGCGGAAAGGCGGTCTCCCTGGAAGAGTTCAAGGACGCCCTCGTAGCCCAGCTCTCCGCCACGCTCCAGGTCCGGTTCGAGCCGGGCAGGCTGACCCGGGACGAGGTCATCGCCTACGAGAAGAACCGGGCCCTGGCCGGACGAATCTGACAGCCCGTCGGCCGGGGCCCGGGATACCGCCTTAAGCCACGGAGTATCTCTTGACCTTCTTGGTCGTGGTCATCTCCAGGGGCTCCTCCAGGAGGGTCACCTTGGAGATGCGCTGGTAGGGCAGCATCTTCGAGTTCACCTCGTCCACCACCCTTCGGATCCGGGCTTCCACGTCCCCGGAGTCGATGCCGTCCCGGGCGCCGGGGCCCTCGAAGTATTCCTTGCTCGGGTAGACGAGGGCCTCGATCCCCTCGATCTTGGCCTTCCTGTCCTGGACGTAGCCCCGGATCAGGACCTGCTCCACCTCGGGATGTAGCTGGAACCGGTTCTCGATCTCCTCGGGGTACACGTTCTTCCCGCCCTCCGTGACGATCAGGTTCTTCGCGCGGCCCGTGAGGTAGAGGTAGTTTTCGGAGTCAAGGTAGCCCACGTCCCCGGTGCGGAACCACCCGTCGGGGGTGAAGACCTCCGCGGTGGCCTCGGGATTCTTGTAGTATCCCTGCATGACCATGGGCCCCTTCACGACGATCTCCCCCCGGCCCTCCGAGTCCGGGTCCAGGATGCGGAGTTCGGCCCGGGGGATCACCCGGCCCACGCTGGTCTCCACGTAGGCGTCCGTGGGGTTGAGGGTGAGGATCGGGCTGGTCTCGGTGAGGCCGTAGCCCTGGACGAAGTCGATGCCCAGCTGGTTGTACTGCCGGAAGACGCTGGGCGCCAGGGGACCGCCCCCGGAGATGCAGATCCGGATGGTCCGGAGGCTGGCCTTGTCCAGGACCGAGCCGAAGAGCTTCTTCCCCGGGTTCACCTTGAACACCTTCTTGATCATCCCCGACAGGGCCATCAGGAAGCGGATGATCCCGTAGACGACGGGGCCCTTGGCCCGGATCCCTTTCATGATGCCGGCCAGGACCTTGTTGAACAGGAGGGGTACCCCCAGGAACATCGTGACCCGGGCTTCCTTGAGGTCCTTGAGGATCTGGCTGGTCACCATGCGCTGGCCGAAGACGATCTCGGCCCCCACGGACAGGGCCTCGATGAAGACCGCGAGCATCGTGTAGGAGTGGTGGATGGGAAGCAGGGCGTAGAATATGTCCGTGGGGAAGATGGGCAGGTTGGCCTGGGCCAGGTAGCAGTCCGCCGTGAAGTTGGCGTGGGTCAGCATGACCCCCTTCGGAACCCCCGTGGTGCCGCTGGTGAACAGGATGGCGGCGAGGTCCCCCTCCCGTGCCGGCTCCCCCGGGGCGGCCCCCGGGGCCGGTTTCAGGTCGTAGACGTAGCCCGGCTTGGCCCGGGACAGGGAGTAGCGGCCCGTGAGCCCCAGGCGGGAGGGGTCGAAGTCTTCGTACCTTTCCTCGTCCACGAACAGGAACCTCGAGTCCGAGGCCCGGAGTATGTTCTCGATCTCCTCGTTGCGCAGCTGGTAGTCGATGGGCACCGCCGTTGCCCCGGCGAAAAGGGCCCCCAGGTAGGCCACGGCCCATTCCGGGGCGTTCTTGCCCGTCACGGCCACCTTGTCGCCTTTGCGCGTCCCCGCGCCCGCCAGGAAGGCCGCGGTCCGCTCGATCCGGGCCAGGGCCTCGGAATAGGTCAGGGTGACCCGTTCCGGGGAGTACACCGTGAAGCAGGGCCGGTCCGGGTGCCGCTTGGCGGTGATCCGGAACATCTCGGGAAGGGTCGGCCACTCGCCGTCGAACATCTTGCCTCGGTATTCGTCCAGGAAGGACCAGGGGGTGGTGGGATTCATGGTTTTCACTCCGAATTTGAGATGCCGGAGGGACTCCGGGCGCTCTTGCGCTGTGGTTTAGACATCCCGGGTCGGGGAATGGTTGCATTCGAACTCGCGGTTCCCGCGGATCATCAGACGTCCGGAGAGCCCAGGACGGCACAAGCTTCGTACCACTAGGGGCGGCGGCCGCTCAGCGCCCGGACTGCGAAGGCGATATACAGCCCCAGGATGCCCGTCCCGGCCGCGGCAATGGCGATCCACTTGGCCGGCGTCAGGGCAGAAGCGGCCAGGGCCCACCCGAAAGGCCGGACCGGCGCCGAGGCCACGAGGACAGTGGCGGCGATGTTCTCCCCGAAATCCAGGACGGGTCCCGCCAGGACCAGGGCCCGCAGGGCGAGGGCGAAGGCGCCGGGGCTCGGGTCCGAGCGCCGCAGGGCGAAAGCCGCAGCCGAGGCGAAGAGGGCTCCGTAGACCAGGGGCCAGGCCAGGTCCGCCGTCCAGCGGTCCGCAATGTATGCGAGCCGGCCCGCCGGGTCGAAGGCCGCGGCCCGGTCCAGGGCTTCCCGGGGGGTGTAATAGAAGCTCGTATCGAAGCCGCCGCCCTCCGGGGTATACCCTGCCGCCTTCTCCCCAAAGGGAACCAGCACCAGGGGCAGGAAGACCGCGAACGCGGCGGCCGCTCCGGCCAGGAACCATCCGGAACCCAGGATTCTCCAGAACCGAGAAGACATGCTCCCTCCCATCCGGATTCCGGCCCTGCCCGGCCCCGTTCGCGGGATCTGCGGGGCCGGTTGTAACCATCCGCCCGCGGTATTGTATAGTAACGTACGGCCCGGCACGAGAGACCGGGCCCCGAATCCGCCGATTCCGCGAGGCACCATGCACCGAACCGCACGCCGGACCCGCCCGTCCGCCCCGATCCTCATCGCGGGCCTCGCCGCGCTCGCATTCCTCGCGTCCTGCGCCGCCAACCTGACCCTGGCCGTGAACCCCGACGGGTCCGGAACCCTGGCCGTGGACGCCCGGATTCCCGAGTCCGCCGCGGCCCGCCTTCGGTCCTACTCGGCCTCGGGCACCGCCGGGCCGGGCCCGGCCGCGCCTCTCTTCGATCCCGCCGCCGTCCGCCGCGAGGCGGCCGGGCGGGGGCTGGCCACAATATCGGCGGAGCTTCCCTCCCCGGACCGGTTCCGGGGCGGTTTTTCCTTCCGGAGCCTGTCCGCCGTCGCCGCGGATCCCGAGCTTGCCAAGGCGAGGATACTCCGGGCCGGAACCGCGGGGGGCGAGACGACCCTGTCCTTCCGACTGTCCCGGGACAACGCCGAGTCCCTGCCCCTGCTCTTCCCGGGACTGGATCCCTACATCCTTGAAGCGCTCTCGCCCCCGGCCCTCGAGCCCTATCCCGCCGCCCCGGAGGAATACCGGGAGATGCTTCAGGCCCTCCTGGGTACGGCGGCCCTGCGGGAGCTGGAAGCCGCGGAAATCCGCCTTCAGGTGCGAGCCCCGGGAACGATCGTCCGGCACTCCGGGGGAAGCGTCTCGGAGAAGACCTTCACAGCCGCCATCCGGCTGATGGACCTCCTCATCCTGGAATCGCCGATCGAGTTTTCCGTCAGCTGGAAATAGGCTCGCCGCCTCTTGCCCGGAACCGGACCACGCTCGTCGTGCCCTCCCCGCCCCGCATGGCGAAGGACCCGTTCAGCTGTTCCGCCAGCATCCGTACTAGCTGGAGCCCGAATCCCGAAGAGGAACCGGGATCGAATCCCGGGGGCAGTCCCTTCCCGTCGTCCCGGACCTCCAGGACGATCTCCGTCCCCTCCCTTCGTAGCCGGACCGCCAGAAGGCCCGAATCGCGGCCATCGAAGGCGTGTTTCATGGAGTTGGTGATCAGCTCGTTGACGATGGTTCCCAGGGGAAAGACGGTCTTCACACCCAGGTCGAGGTCCTGGATGTCCCGCTCCAGGCGGATCCGGCCCGATTCCGGGAACAGGGCAAGGATCGCGGTCAGCAGGCCCTCCAGGTACTCCCGGACGGAGACCTCCCGGTATTCTCCGCTTGCGAGCAGCTTGTCGTAGACCACCCGCATGCTCTCCACCCGGCCGGCGGCGTCCTGGATCGCGTTCCGGGAAGCGCCCTCGGGCACCGAGTCGAGCTGAAGCCGAAGCACTCCTCCTATGGACGCGAGGTTGTTCTTGATGCGGTGGTGTACCTCCCGCAGGAGGGTCTCCTTCTCCCGGAGCTGACGCTCCAGGGCGTCCTCGACCTTGCGCCTCCGGACGGTCTTCCACACCGCGTCCATCATCAGGGTCAGCTGGCGGATGTCCGACTCGTCGTATTCCGCCTCCTTGTTGGCAACGCCGGTCACGGCGATGATCCGGTCCTCGTCGAAGACGGGCACCGTCAGGAATCGGCGCAGAGGCGCGTGCCCTTCAGGCAGGCCTTTCTTCAGGGGATTCGGGGCGCCGAAGTCGTTTAGAAGTATGGGCTTGCGCTGACGTACGGCTTCCCCCCAGATCCCGGTCAGGTCCAGCTCGTACACGGTCTGCTTTTCCATGACCGTGCACTGCCGCAGGACGTCCTTGGACCAGGTGTTCAGGGTGAAAAGCTTCCGATCCTCGTCGTACAGGTAGATGTAGCCGATCCGGCTCTCCGTGAGCCGGATGGCTTCGTCCAGGGCAAAGTCCAGGAGATCCTGGATGTCCTTCGCCGGATACTGATGGATCCGCAAAAGGCTCGATAGACGCGCCTCGCTCCTCCGGATCTCCCGGTCCGACCGGACCCTTTCTGTGATGTCCCGGGCGATGCTCAGCATCGCGAACTTGCCGTTCCAGTCCGCCGCCTGGACGGTCACCTCCAGGGGAACGACCGAGCCGTCCTTTCTCCGGTGCTCCACCTCGAAGGTCGCCTCCCCCTCCTCGGCGACCCTGCGGATCCGCTCCGCCACGAGGGCCTCGCTCTCCGGCATGTCCACCTCGTGCAGGTTGAGGGACATGAACTCGTCCTCGGAATACCCGTGAAGGGAGAAGGTCCTGCGGTTCGCGTACAGGAACCGGCCTTCCGCGTCGTGGATCGTGATGGAAGCCGGGGCCGCGTCCAGGAGGCGGCCCAGGAGGGCGATGCGCTCCTCCTTCCGACGGGCCTGCCCTTTCGCCTCGAACAGGCGGAAGGCCATCTTGATGGACGCCAGAAGCACGTTCTCGTCCACGTTCTTGACCACGTAGCCGTAGGAGGTGATCCCCTCGGTACGCTCCACCACCTCCCGCTCGGTGTGGGAGGAGAGGAAGATCAGGGGCAGGTCGCGCTTCGCGAGGATCCGCTTGGCGGCTTCCGTGCCGTCGATGCCCTGGCCCAGGTTGATGTCCATGAGGACCAGGTCGACGTCCGGAGACTCCGCCGCGCCCACCGCGCCTTCCCCGTCGATCTCCGTCCGGACGCGGTACCCGAATTTCTCCAGGGTCCGCTTTTCCGCCAGGGCTATGAGGGCTTCATCTTCCACGAGCAGGATGGTCTTTGCGGGGCCGGCGACGGACGTCATCATACATGTAGTATTCCCGAATCGCCCCGGATGTCAAATGAGGCGACGGCCGGAACGGGCACGGGCAGCGGAAAGGATGTGGTTTACCGGGTCGAGCCGATTCCGGCTGTTTTTTGCAGGTTGATTGAGAGGATTTCGAGCATGCTGATGCCCGATGCGGATGCGTATCCGAGTCCGCCGCCGGATTCCTCGGCCCTTTTCAGCTCATCGATCGCCGAAAGGCATACCTCGATCGGTATCTCCACAAGGGTATAGATTTTCCTCGATGATACGAAATCGGAATCCTTTTGGGCCGCGTTCGGATCTCTCCGGAGAATTTCTATCCAATAGGTCGAAAGTCGTGATCGAGGAGCGAGCCTGCCGGCCAGATCATCCGCGAGGAGAGCCGCCGTGGCGCGGTCCGCGTCTGAAGGATTCTCGAGCGTTGAGATTATGAACGGATGTATGGTCTCACGGAGAACCGGCTCCACTGCAAGCTTCTTCGTGGAACCCATGCCGGCCTTCGCCTGCCGCAAAGCCAAGAAGCCGGAATACTGAGATAGACCCGTCAGCAGGAACCGCTCGTCCGTCACCCACTCGGGGATGGGCCGATCGGGATCCGCACGCCCCTTCAGGAAGATGGTGTGGCCCAGGGTACGACCCTTGAGATACTTGTCGAGGGAAAGCACCGCGTAGCGGCCGCTCGGATAGGTTACGAGCTCGTAGAAGCTCCCCTGCCAGGAAAATCGATATCCGTCCTGCGAGGACGGAGGCAGGCTCATCCGCTCGACTTTCTCGCCTGCCGTCGAAACCACGGACAGCGTCCCATCCGCCGAGCGGCGGACAGGAAAGCGAAGCACCTCTGTCGTGCCCATCGCGGACAAGAAGGCCGTGGAAACCATGAATACCAGGACGGGAAGCGAACGACGGACAAGGCGCATCGGATCCTCCCCGGCTATCCTATCGGAATACCCCAGGGCAATCAAGCGAACCTCTCCGCCGCCGGCCTCCCGACCTTCTGGACAGTATCCGCGCCCTCCGCTACCATTCCCGGCATGAAAGGCATCATTGTCGCCGCGGGATACGGCACCCGGTTCCTTCCGGTCACCAAGACGGTACCCAAGGAGATGCTCCCCCTCCTGACCAAGCCGAGCATCGCCTTCGTGGTGGAGGAGTTCGCCGCCTCGGGGATCCGGGACATCCTGATCCTGACCAGCCGGCGCAAGAAGGCCCTGGAGGACTATTTCGACCGGGACCCCGAATTGGAGGCCGTGTTCAAGACCGAGGGCGCGGCGGGCAAGCTCGAACGGATCGCCCCGCCGAACGTCAACGTCGCCTTCGTACGCCAGCCCGAGATGAGGGGCACGGGCCACGCCCTGCTCCAGGCCGCCCCCTGGCTGGGAGGAGAGCCCTGCGTGGTGGCCTACCCGGACGACCTCCACCTCGGGACGCCTCCCCTGGCCCGGCAGCTCATGGACGTGTTCGAGAGAACGGGGTGCTCCGTGCTTTCGGGTCTCCACGAGCCCGGGGACGTATCCCGCTACGGGGTGCTCGACCCCGCCCCGGACGGCATCCACGTCCGGGGTTTCGTGGAAAAGCCCGCCCCGGGCACCGAGCCCAGCCGGGAGATATCCCTGGGCCGCTACCTATACACCCCCGAGTTCTTCGAACTCCTGGCGGAGGGCTGGGCGAGGCACTCCGGCGGCGAGTACTACCACGCCTACGCCTTGGACAAGCTCATCGCGGCGGGGAAGGTCGCCTGGGCGCCCGTCACGGGCACGCGCCTGGACACCGGGGACCCTGCGGGCTTCCTGGACGCCCTCCTCCGGTACGCCTGGGAGGATCCCGCCTACCGCGGGGTCCTGGAGTCCTTCTACCGGGAAAAATCGACGGAGCGGCCCCGATAGGGGCGGGATGAAGGAGGAGCCGTGAGGGTCGCACTGATCCGCATTCAGGTCAAGCCGGGCGCCGAAGCGGCCTTTTTGGAGGCCACCCTTGAAAATGCCCGGGCCTCCAACCGGGAGCCCGGGGTAGCCCGCTTCGACGTGCTGCGGGAGGCGGAGGATCCCTCCCGCTTCGTCCTGGTGGAGGCCTACCGGGACGAGGAGGCCTCCGCCCGGCACAAGGAAACCCCCCACTACCTTCGGTGGAAGATGATCGTGGAACCCTTGATGGCCGGCGAGCGGACCCGTGAGTTCTTCGACGGGGCCTACGTGCCGGACCGGGACCTCCGGTGACCTGGGGCTTTTCCGGCCCCGGGGAGATCCTCTTCGGGGAAGGCGCCGTCCAGGAACTCGGAAAGCGGGCCGCCGCCCTGGGCAGCAAGGCCTTCGTGGTGACCGGCCGGGATGCTTCCCGGGCTTCCGCCGCCCGGGACTCGCTACGCGCGGCAGGCCTCGCCGTATCCGTCTTCCCCGCCCACGGGGAACCCACCTTCGCGGTCTTACGCTCCGCCCTGACCGAGGCCCGGCGCTTTGCGGGCCTCACCGGGGAGAGTGCGCCCGGGGAGGGCTCGCCCGAGAAGGACGGCCCGGCCGGACCGCCCCCGGGGCTTGTCGTTATCGGCTTCGGCGGAGGCAGCGCCCTGGACCTGGCCAAGGGCCTGGGCATCCTGCTCTCGAATCCCGGGGACCCCCTGGACTACGCGGAGGTGATCGGCGCCGGAAGGCCCTTCGCGGCGCCCTCGGTCCCGGTGATCTGCGTTCCCACCACCGCGGGTACGGGCAGCGAAGCCACCCGGAACGCGGTCTTCGCGGAACCCTCCCGGGGAGTGAAGGTATCCCTCCGGTCCCCGTACATGTACCCCCGGCTGGCCCTGGTGGACCCGGAGCTCTGCCTCGGCCTGCCCCCCGCGCCCACGGCCTACACGGGGCTGGATGCCCTGACCCAGGTCCTCGAGCCCTTCGTCTGCCTGAAGGCGAACCCCGGGACCGACGCCCTCTGCGCGGCCGCCCTTTCGGAGGCGGGATCCGCCCTGCGCCGGGCCTTCCGGGACGGCGGGGACCTCGCGGCGCGGGCGGCCCTTTGCCGGGTCTCCCTGTTCAGCGGACTGGCCCTGGGGAACGCGGGCCTCGGGGCCGTGCACGGACTGGCGGCACCCCTGGGCGGGCGATTTCCGGTGCCCCACGGGGCGGCCTGCGCGGCCCTCCTGGCTCCTGCCGCCCGGGCCAACATCCGGGCCCTGCGGGAACGCGACCCGGGGGGCCCCGGCCTGGATCGGTACGCCCGGGCGGCCCGCCTGGTCGCCGGGGATCCCGGCGCGGAGCCGGAGGACCTCGCGGCCGCCCTGGCGGACCTGGCCGCGGACCTGGGCATTCCCGGGCTTTCCGCCTGGGGCGTCCGGGAAGCCGACCTGCCGACCCTGGCCGCGGACGCCGGGGCATCCAGCTCCATGAAGGCGAATCCCGTCGCCCTTGCCGCTTCGGAGATAGAAGGCATTCTCCGGGCGGCGCTGTAGCCCCGTCCGGCAGCACAAGCTTCGTACCACTATAGACGCACGACCCCAATCGAGGTATTATTTGGCATAAGCCCATTAACAAGGATACACCATGAGTGAGGAAAAACCCGAGGGAAGCTCGAATCCCCGGATAGCCCGGGTCGTCGGCGTGGCCAGCGGCAAGGGGGGCGTGGGCAAGTCCACGGTCGCCGTCCTGCTGGCCCAGGCCCTGGCGGCCAAGGGTTCCCGGGTCGGGATACTGGACGCGGACATCACGGGTCCCAGCGTGCCCCGCCTGTTGGGCGTGGATTCCTTCCGCGCAGAGGCGGACGAC
>JBFZER010000173.1:0-7929 GCA_041306765.1 Spirochaetota bacterium
GGGGCTGGAGTACCCGGCGGAATCTGAGCTCCAGGGACTTGGGGTCGAACTGGGAGATCACCGCCCGGGTGCGCTCCAGGCGGCGGCGGACCTCCTCCGTCAGGGCCGAGCCCAGGGAGGCGGCCGTCTCGGCCAGGCGGCTCCGGCTCTCCGATACGAGCTCCGCGGCCGCGGAGGGGGTGGGGGCGCGGAGGTCCGCGGCGAAGTCCGTGAGGGCCCAGTCGATCTCGTGACCTACGGCGGAGACCACGGGGATCTCCGATTCCGCGACGGCCCGGACCACCTCCTCGTCCGAGAAGGCCAGGAGGTCCTCCAGGGAGCCTCCCCCGCGCCCGACGATGAGGACGTCCGCCATGCGGTAACGGTTGGCGGTGCGGATTTGCCGGGCGATCTCGGCGGGGGCATCCGCCCCCTGCACGGCCGCGGGAAGGATGATCACCCGGATCCCCGCGTTCCGCCGGCCCAGGACGTTCAGGATGTCCCGGATGGCGGCCCCGGTGGGGCTGGTAACCACGGCGACACGCTCGGGAAACCGGGGAAGGGGACGCTTCCGGGCTTCGTCGAAGAGGCCCTCCGCGGCCAGGCGGCGCTTGCGCTCTTCCAGCAGGGCCAGGATGTCCCCCTGGCCGGCCCGGACGAGGTTTTCGCAGACCAGCTGGTACTGGCCCCGGGCCGCGTACACGGACAGGGAACCCTCGGCCCGGACCAGCATCCCGTCGGCGGGGGAGAAGTCCAGGCGGGATGCCCGGCCCCGGAAGAGGACGGCCTGGAGCATGGCCTGGCGGTCCTTGAGGGTGAAGTAGACGTGGCCGGAGCCCGCGGGTCTCCAGTTGGAGATCTCTCCCTCCACGACGACCCCGGAGAAGCCATCCTCCAGGACGCCCTTGATCAGCTCCGTGATCTCGGAAACCTGGAAGACTTTCGGGTCGCTCACGGGGTTCCGTTCTTTCCCCGGCGGCGGGGCGCGGCGGGCGACGGGTCACGGGACCTTCCCGGCCGGGCCGGGCGTCGGGAGGGCGGCCGGGAGCGCTCCGCCAGTTGGGCCGGGAACAGGGCTTTCAGGGCTTCCTCCACGGTGGACACGAAGAAGAACTCCGTATCCGCACTCACCTCCCGGGGAACGTCGTCCATGTCCTTGCGGTTCCCCTCGGGCAGGAGGACCTTGGGGAACTTGTTCCGGTGGGCCGCCAGGAGCTTTTCCTTGACCCCCCCGATGGGCAGGACCCGGCCGGTCAGGGTGATCTCCCCGGTCATCGCGAATCCGGGCAGGACGGGAACTCCGGTAAGGGCGGACAGGAGGGAGGCCGCCAGGGTTATGCCCGCGGAGGGGCCGTCCTTGGGGATGGCGCCCTCGGGCACGTGGATGTGCAGGGTCTTGCGGCGGAAGTCCTGGTGGGAAAGGCCGAAGACGGCCGCCCGGGCCTCGATGTACGAGAGGGCCGCCCGGGCGCTCTCCTTCATCACGTCCCCCAGGTTGCCGGTCAGGATGAGCTCGCCTTCTCCCTCGAAGGCGGAGGTTTCCACGGGCAGGAGGGTGCCCCCCATCTCGGTCCACGCGAGGCCGTAGGAGACACCGGGGTTCGGATCCCGGTACACCAGGTCGTCGTCGTGGATGCGCTTGCCCAGCAGGCCCGGGATGCCCTTCGCGGTGACCGAACAGGAAAATTCTTCAAGACGGGCGGGATCCCGGGCGTATCCCTTGTCAACTGCCTTCTGGGCGGTCTTCCGGATGACATGGGCGATTTCCCGCTCCAGGGACCGGACCCCCGATTCCATCGTGTAGTGGCGTATGATCTCCAGGACCGCGTCGTCCCGGATCCGCACCCCGGAATCCTCAAGGCCGTTCTCCGCCAGCTGTTTGGGGATGATGAAGTGCCGGGCGATCTCCAGCTTCTCGTACTCGCTGTAGCCCGGGATCTCGATCACCTCCATCCGGTCCAGGAGGGGGTAGGGGACGTTGTGCAGGGAGTTGGCGGTGGTGATGAACATGACCCCGGAGAGGTCGTAGGGCACCTCCAGGTAATGGTCCGTGAAGGTGGAGTTCTGTTCCGGATCCAGGACTTCCAGGAGGGCGCTTGCCGGATCGCCCCGGAAGTCGCTGGACATCTTGTCGATCTCGTCCAGGAGGAACACGGGGTTCACCGAGTCGGCCTTGCGCATGGACTGGATGATCTTGCCCGGGAGGGCCCCGACGTAGGTCTTCCTGTGTCCCCGGATCTCCGCCTCGTCCCGAACCCCCCCCAGGGATATCCGCACGAAACTCCGGCCCAGGGCCCGGGCGACGGATTTGCCCAGGGAGGTCTTTCCGGTGCCCGGGGCGCCGACGAAGCAGAGGATGGGTCCCTTGACGTGCTCCTTGAGCTGGCGGACGGCTATGAACTCCAGGATCCGTTCCTTGGCCTTCCTCATGCCGTAGTGGTCTTCGTCCAGCACCGAACGCGCAAGGTCCAGGTCCCGGTTGTCCTGGGTCTTGGCGGACCAGGGGAGGTCCGCCAGCCACTCGCAATAGGTTCGGAGGACTCCGGCCTCGGGGGACAGGGGCTGGAGCTTCTGAAGGCGGGCCAGCTCCTTCCGGGCCTTGGCGACCACCTCCTCCGGAGGCGACTTGGAAAGGATCTGCTTCTCCAGTTCCGCCTGCTCGCCCTCGTCGCCCTCCTTGCCCAGTTCCTTGTTGATCTCCTTGATCTGCTCCTGGAGGAAGTACTCCTTCTGGGAGCGGTCGATCCGGGCCCGGACCTTCTGGGTTATGCGCTTCTGGAGGGTGAGTTGTTCGTTTTCCAGGGCCAGGGTCACGGCCAGGGCCTCCATCCGGTCCTTCATGGATAGGATGGCAAGAAGCTCCTGCTTCCGCTCGACCTTGACCTGGAGGGCGTGGGAAATCAGGTCGCAGAGGCGCCGGGGATCCTCGGCCTTGTTCACCACCTGGACGGATTCCCCGGGAATCTTCTTGACAAGGTCCGCGTAGGTGGCGAAGTCCCTGCGGAGGACCTGGACCAGGGCGTCCGCGTCCGGTCCTTCCAGGGTGTCTTCCGGAAAGGTTTCCACGAGGGCTCCGAGCCACTCCTTGCGGTACACGGTCTTCCGGAGCCGCGCCCGGGCTTCTCCCTCCACGAGCAGGCGGGAACTACCGTCCGGGAGGCGGACCTGCTGGAGGACCCGTGCGATGGTCCCGAACTCCTGGACCCGGATATCCGGGGTTTTTTCGTCGAAGGTATCCTTGAGCATGGATACGAATACCCGCTTGTCCGCGGCCAGGGCAGCGTCCACGGCTCCGACGGAGAAGCGGGTGGAGGCGAACAGGGGAGCCAGGGCATGGGGAAAGACCACCGTATCCCGGACGTAGACCAGGGGAAGCTCCAAGGACTCCCTCGGTTTCAGGGAATCGAGGAGGCTCATGCGCTCTTGGCCAGGACTTCCACCGAGGGCTTACGGATCCCTTCCACCACGTCCCGGGTGACCGCCACCCGTTTGGCGCCCTCCATGCTGGGGATGTCGAACATGATGTCCAGCATCATGGTCTCCACGATGGATCGGAGTCCCCGGGCGCCGGTGCGGCGCTTGATGGCCTGCTCGGCCACCGCGGAAATCGCGTCCTCCTCGAAGACCAGTTCCACCCCGTCGATGCGCAGGGATTCCTGGTACTGCTTGAGGATGGAGTTCTTGGGTTCGGTCATGATGCGCCGGAGGTCCTCCATGGTCAGGTCCTCCAGGTTCACCTGGATGGGCAGGCGGCCGATGAACTCGGGAATCATGCCGTACTTGATGAGGTCCTCGGGATGAAGGTGGGTGAAGATCTCGTGGAGATCCCGGTCCTTCCTGCCCTTGACCTCGGCGCCGAAGCCGAGGGCGGCCTTGGAGACGCGGTTCTCGATCATCTTGTCCAATCCCACGAAAGCCCCCCCGCACACGAACAGGATGTTCGTGGTGTCGATCCGGAGGTATTCCTGCTGGGGATGCTTGCGCCCGCCCTGGGGCGGGACGTTGGCCACGGTCCCTTCTATGATCTTGAGCAGGGCCTGCTGGACTCCCTCTCCCGAGACGTCCCGGGTGATGGAGACGTTTTCGTTCTTCTTGGCTATCTTGTCGATCTCGTCGATGTAGATGATCCCGCGCTCCGCGGCGGAGATGTTCCCCCCGGCGTTCTGGATCAGCTTGAGGAGGATGTTCTCCACATCCTCCCCCACGTACCCGGCCTCGGTCAGGGTGGTGGCGTCGGCGATGGCGAAGGGGACCTTGAGCTTCTTGGCCAGGGTCCGGGCGAGCAGGGTCTTGCCGGATCCCGTGGGGCCGATGAGCAGCACGTTGGCCTTCTCGATCTCCACCCCGTTCTGGATCTTCCCGGAGTTCGCGATGCGCTTGTAGTGGTTGTAGACAGCCACGGAGAGCACCTTTTTCGCGTATTCCTGGCCCACCACGTACTGGTCGATATAGTCCTTGATCTCCCGGGGCTTCGGGACGTCCTCGGAAAAATTGGCGGTAAGGTGGACGTCGTCCTCCGAGAGGATCTGGTTGCAGACCTGGACGCATTCGTCGCAGATGTAGACGCCGGGACCGGCTATCAGCCGCTTGGCGAACTCCGCGCTCTTCCCGCAGAACGAGCACTCCCGAGTGTCGCCCCCGTTAGTTCCGCTCTTCGGCCTTGCCATGCTTCCTCCGCTCCAGGATCTTGTCCACCAGGCCGTACTCAAGGGCCTCCTCGGCGGACATGAACAGGTCCCGCTCCATGTCCCGGGCCACGGTCTCCACGTCCTTTCCGGCGTGGCGGGCGAAGTATTCCACGGTGATGCGCTTCAGGCGGATGATCTCCCGGGCCTGGATGCTGATGTCCGACGCCTGCCCGGAAACCCCGCCCCAGGGCTGGTGGATCAGGACCCGGGAGGAGGGAAGGGCCAGCCGCTTTCCCGCGCTTCCGCAGGCAAGGAGCAGGGCGCCCATGGAGGAAGCCTGACCCAGGCAGATGGTCTTCACGTCCGGCCGGATGTGCTGGATGGTGTCGTAGATGGCCAGGCCCGCGGTGACGGAACCCCCGGGGGAGTTGATGTAAATATCGATGTCCTTCTCCGGATCCTGTCCTTCCAGAAAGAGGAGCTGGGCCACAATCATGTCCGCGTTCTGGTCGTTGATTTCACCGTCTATGAATACGATCCGGTCCTTGAGCAGGCGGGAGAAGATGTCATAGGCCCTTTCGGTCAGGCCCGTCTGCTCCACAACGCTCGGGACCACGTAGATCATTTTTTCGTCCATCCGTACACCTCGCGGAAGTAAGTTACTCAGATTCCTTGAACAAGTCCACGAAGGCCGTTTTCTTGCCCTTCTTGACCTTGGCCTCCGCCAGGATAACCTCCATGAGCTTGTCCTCCCGGATGCGGTCCTTCAGGTACTCCAGGGCGTCATGCTTCTTATATTCGGCTTTTATCTCGTCCACCGAGAGGGAGCTTTCCTGGGCCATCTTGGCGTACTCCTTCTCCTGGTCCTCCTCGGTGGCTTCGTACTTGCCTTCCTCCGTCAGCTTCTCGAGGACCAGCCGGGTGCGGATGGCTTTTTCCGCCGAGGGGCGCCACTCGTCGAACACCGAACGGGGAGTGCGGCCGGTCATGGACAGGAGACGGGCCATCTGGCCCTCGTCCCCCCCCGTGGTCTGCTGGACGAAGTTCCGCCATCGCATGGCCAGTTCGGCGTCCACCATGGACTGGGGCAGCTCGACCTCGGACCGGGCCAGGAGGGCTTCCACGACGGCCTTTTCCTTGACCTGGCGCAGTCGGGCTTCCAGCCGGCGTTCCATGTTTTTCCGGAGATCCGCCTTGAGATCCTCCAGGGTCTTGAATTTCTCGGAAACGTCCTGGGCCAGCTCGTCGTCCAGGTCCGGAAGTTTCTTGGACTTGATCTGTTTGACCGCCACGGCTATGCGGCGGGTGGTGCCCGCAAGTTCCTTGTGCTCGAAGTCGGCGGGGTAGGTCTTCTCGACGGTCTTTTCGTCGCCCTTCTTCATGCCCGCCACGTCGTCATCGAACTTGAAGAGGTTATACCCGGTGCCGATCTCGAAGACGAAATCCGCCCGCTCGCTGCCGGGGACCGCGGATCCGTCCGGGGCGAGTTCCCGGTAGTCCACGGTCACGATGTCGCCCTTGGCGGCCGCGGCCTTGGCGTCCTTGTCCACCACGATGGCATTCCGCTCCCGGATCTCCGAAAGCTCCCGGTCCTCGTCCGCCTTGGCGATCGCGACCTGGGGGACCTCGATTTCGATGCCCTTCCAGTCCCCGGGCCTGACCTCCGGAAACACGTCGTAGGTTACGGAGTAGGTGAAATCCTTGCCCAGTTCGAACGCGGGATCTCCGTCCAGGGAGGGACCGGAATAGGCCAGGGGAACCAGGGTCTCGTCCTTGAGGGCCTCCTCGACGCCCTTCTCCAGGACGCGGCCCATGGCCTCCACCCGCATCTCTTCCCCGAACTTGCGCTCCAGGACGGTCACGGGGACTTTTCCCGTGCGGAAACCGTCTATGCGGGCTTTCTTGGAGTATTCGGCCAGGAGGGCGTCGTACTCGGCGCGCGCTTCCCGGGCGCCCACAGTCACCGTGAGACGGGCCGCGGAATTGGGCAGACGCTCGATCTTCTTGCTGGCTATCATGTGCGTATCCTCTTTCCCTGGAATAGTATGGCAAGGAGGTCCAAAGCGGAAGCCTCCGATTCTAGCCGGGAGTCCGGTCAAAAAAAAGGCGATCCGAACGTATCCGGATCGCCTTCACCGTAAGCGGGAAACGGGAGTCGGACCCGCGACATCGACCTTGGCAAGGTCGCGCTCTACCACTGAGCTATTCCCGCAAGCGTTTCCCATCCCTGTCCGGGGGCGTGCCCCCGTTTTGCGAGAGAAGGGACTTGAACCCTCACGCCTTCCGGCACCAGATCCTAAGTCTGGCGTGTCTGCCATTCCACCACTCTCGCGCGCCTTGCTGCCAACGCGCCGTAGCGGTCGGTACGGAACCGGTACGTACCTGCCGTCCCGGTTCCCTACCTAATGAGCCGCGCAGGGATCGAACCTGCGACCCGCAGATTAAGAGTCTGCTGCTCTACCAGCTGAGCTAGCGGCCCGTTCTTTCAAGTGCGTCCGACAGGAATCGAACCTGCGACCTACGGATTCGAAGTCCGTCGCTCTATCCAGCTGAGCTACGGGCGCATTTCCTACCGGCGCGTTCCGGCGGCAGGGGGCTCAGGGTGGGTGACGGGTTTCGAACCCGCGACATCCAGATCCACATTCTGGTACTCTACCTACTGAGCTACACCCACCGTGCGTTGCACTTGGTAGGCAGTACAATGCCAAAACCCGCCGTGATTGTCAAGGGCCGTCTCCATGATTTCCGGAAAGCCTTCTCACCCGCCGGCCCTGCCCCGGGGCCTCGAAAGGACGATCGGAACGGCGGCTCCGCACCTGCCGCAGGATGAGGCATCCCCGCCTTCGAAGGACAGGGTTTCGATGGATACGCGGTACCCGTCCCTTCGCACCAGGACGGCCCCGCAGGAGGGGCACAGGGTGTCCTCCGAGCCCGGGACGTTTCCCATGTAGACGTACCGGAGCCGTTCCCGGGCTATGTCAGCCAAGCGCTCCAGGGTCTCCCGAGAGGTCGGAGGCAGGCGGTACTTGTACATCGGGCGGTACGCGGACAGGTGCAGGGGGATGTCCGGGGAGATTCCGGCCAGGAAGCCGGATATCCCCCGCATGTCCCCGGGATCGTCGTTGCGGCCCGGGATGACCAGGGTCGTCACCTCCAATCGGGTCTTTTCCGCGGCGATCCCGAGGAACCGCTTCACCGTCTCCAGGTCCCCTCCCAACTCCGTACGGTACCAGGAGGGATCCCAGGCCTTGAGGTCCACGTTTGCCGCGTCCGTGCGATCCAGGACTTCCCGGGCCGGCTCCTCCCGGGCGTGGCCGTTGGT
>JBFZER010000174.1:0-17884 GCA_041306765.1 Spirochaetota bacterium
GTTCTCCCCGAACCCGGGCCAGAGGAAGTTCCCGTCCTTGTCCTTCCGGAACCAGTTGACCCCGAACATCCGTGGCGTATTTTTGATCATCCGGCCGAAGCGCAGCCAGTAGTTGAAGTACGCGGCCATGTGGTAGCCGCAGAAGGGCAGCATGGCGAAGGGGTCCCGTCGGATCTGGCCGACCGCGCTCGAGGCGGCGGCGGTGGTCTCGGAGCCCAGGGTGGCGGCCAGGTAGACCCCGTACATCCAGTTGAAGGATTGGTAGACCAGGGGGAAGAGGGTCGAGCGGCGCCCCCCGAAGACGAAGGCCTTGACGGGCACCCCCGCGGGGTTCTCCCAGTCCGGGTCGATGGAGGGGCACTGCCGGGCGGGGGCGGTGAACCGGGCGTTGGGGTGGGCCGCGGGCCTGCCCGAGGCGGGATCCCAGGGCCTGCCCTGCCAGTCTATCAAACCGGCCGGCGGGGTCTTGGTCATGCCCTCCCACCAGACGTCCCCGTCCGGAGTCAGGGCCACGTTGGTGAAGATGGAGTTCGCCTGGATGGCGGCCATGGCGTTGGGGTTGGACTTCTCGGAAGTGCCCGGGGCCACCCCGAAGTATCCCGCCTCGGGATTGATGGCCCGCACCTGTCCCTGGGCGTCGGGCTTGAGCCAGGCTATGTCGTCCCCTACGGTGGTGACCTTCCAGCCCTCGAAGGCCGCCGGGGGGATCAGCATGGCGAAGTTGGTCTTTCCGCAGGCGCTGGGGAAGGCGGCGGCGACGTAGGTCTTCTCGCCCTCCGGAGACTCGACCCCCAGGATCAGCATGTGCTCCGCCAGCCAGCCCTGGTCCCGGGCGATGACCGAGGCTATGCGCAGGGCGAAGCACTTCTTCCCCAGAAGGGCGTTGCCCCCGTACCCGGACCCGTAGGACCAGATCTCCCGGGTCTCCGGGAAGTGGACGATATATTTCCTCTCCCTGTCGCAGGGCCAGGGGATGTCCGCCTGCCCCGGGGCCAGGGGCGCCCCCACGGAGTGCACGCAGGGCACGAACTCGCCGTGGTCGCCCAGCACGTCCAGGGCGGCCCGGCCCATCCGGGTCATGATTCGCATGTTGGCGACGACGTAGCCGGAATCGGTGATCTCCACGCCGATGTGGGACAGGGGGGACCCCAGGGGGCCCATGCTGAAGGGGATGACGTACAGGGTCCGGCCCCGCATGCACCCCTCGAAGAGGCCGGCCAGGATCGCCTTCATCTCCTTGGGGTCCTTCCAGTTATTCGTGGGGCCCGCCTCCACCTTGCGCCGGGAGCAGATGAAGGTGCGGTCCTCTACCCGTGCCACGTCCCCCGGATCGGACCGGACCAGGAAGCTGTTGGGACGCTTTTCGGGATTCAGGGGGATGAAGGTGCCGGCCTCGACCATCTCCCGGCAGACCCGGGCGTTTTCCTCCTCCGAGCCGTCGCACCAGTGGATGCGGTCGGGCTTGCACAGGGCCGCGATCTGCGCGACCCAGGCCTTCAAGCCCTCATGCCTCACGTAGGCGGGGGTGTCCATGGAATCCTCCGTGTATGACGCCGCGCGGGGGCTGCGCGACAGTACGAATTATATAAGGAAATACCGGAAAAGGGGGAAGAAAACGCCGTCCGGGCCTCCTACGGCAGGGCCCGGGTCCAGCCCAGGACATCGGTGAAGTTGGCGAAGACGAAGAACCCGTAGAAGGCCATGAGGATCAGGGCTTCCCAGCGCTGGAGCTTCATCCCCGTGGTGATGAAGACCTGGATGACCACGCTGGCCAGGACCAGGAAGGGCAGGGCAAAGCTGGTGATCGCCTCGCTTACCGCCAGGGGCCGGATCAGCGCGCAGATCCCCAGGACCACCATCATGGTGAAGGTGTTGGAGGCGTAGACCTCGCCGATGCTGACCTCGCTCTTGCCTTTGAGGGTGGCGCTGACCGCGATGGACAGCTCGGGCAGGCTGGTCCCGAAGGCGAAGAGGACCACCCCCAGGGCGAAGGGGGGGATGCCTGCGGCCGTGCCCAGGCGTTCGCCCCCGGATACCGCCCAGTCCGCGCCGAGGATGATGGCGGCCAGGCCCGCCGCCATCAGGGCCAGCCGAAGGACCAGGGGCGGGCCCGCCGCCGCCGGTCCTGCACCGGCGCCGGGGTTCGCCCTGGCCTCCCGCAGGGCCCCCGAGACGACGGAGCCGATGTAGGGAAGGTAGAAGAGGATGAGGAGGGCGCCGTCCACGCGCCCCAGGATCCCGTCGTGACCCAGCACCAAAACCAGGGCTGTGGACAGGATCATCCAGCTGGACTCCCGGTCCTTGATCTGCAGGGAGGTGTCCATGGGCCGGATCAGGGCGCAGACCGCGGTCACGAAGGTCAGGGTGACGAAGTTGGAACCCACCACGTTCCCCAGGCTCACGTCGCTCTGGCCCCGGGCTGCCGCGAAGCCCGAGACCATCAACTCGGGCAGACTCGAAAGTACGCTGACCCCCAGGACCGTGACCACTAGCTCGTTGATGCCCAGCCTGCGGGCCACGGGCCCCATCTGGCGGGTGACCAGTTCGCTGCCCAGGAAAAGGAAGACCAGGCCGACAAGAAATACTCCGATGGAAAGGAACATGGCGCCTCCTGTCGCCGGGAAGTATAGTATGGAACCCGATCCCGCGCGAATCGGGTCCGATCGTTTCGGGAGATCTCGGGGTGCCACGGTTGAGCCGGACCGCGGATTTCCGTCCGGTTTTCCTGTACAGTTTCGGAATCCTGTTGTATTATTTTGTTTGACATCCGACATCGGATATCATATGAGTTTCAGGTGATGGCCGCGGAGGATGATGCCGGGAAGCGGCTTGAGTCCCGGGGTTTCGGAACCTGGAACGCTCGTGAGATCGGGCTTCATTGACAGGGTAGATCATTCGCTATATATTTATCTGATATTTATCGTCCTACGTCTTATGACAGGATGCAGGGGAGTCCAGATGTCGGAAGTACACGTGGTGGATCCTGACTTATTCCGCACGCCCGTGCGGAAGTCCACGGTCGATACGGTCATCGACAGGATAAAGGACCTCCTGATCTCTCAGAAGCTGAAGCCGGGAGATCGCCTTCCGAACGAGATGGACCTGACGAAGAGCCTGTCCGCCAGCCGGGGATCCATCCGGGAGGCTATGAAGGTCCTGAGTTCCTTCGGCGTACTGGAGATACGGCGCGGGGACGGGACCTACGTATCCGACTCCACGGGCCAGAAGGTGTTCGATCACCTCCTGTTCCAGGTCCTGCTTACCCGGATCGACAAGTCCCAGTTGCTCCAGCTCCGCCGGCTCCTGGAGCTCGGAATCTCCAGGATCATCATCGACTCCGCGTCGGACCAGCAGATCGATCGCATCCGCAAGGCCCACGAGCAGATGGGACGCAGCCTGGCCCGGGACGAGCGGGATCCCGGAATCCTGACCGAGATGGACCTGGATTTTCATCGCGCCTTCGCAGGGGCCACGGGCAATGTCCTCATCGAGAGGATCTACGGCTTCACCCTGGAGCTGTTCGAGCCTTCCATCCGGAAGACCCACGAGAACGAGACGAGATTGGCCTATACCCTGCACTCCAAAATCCTGGAAGGGCTGGCGGCCCGGGACGAGGGACGGGCCACCGAGGCGATCCTGCGCTCCATCGAACAGTGGAACGCCCTGTCCGATTGAGCCCGGACCAGACATTCAATCCCGGATCAAGGTCCGCAAATACCCGACGCTTTCCGTGACCCAGGCCTCTTCCTTGGCCTCGGTCTCCTTGGATGACGCCTCCGGGGCGGGCCAGAGCTCCAGGAATGCGTCCGGGTCCCGGCCCGCGGCGGCCAGGCGCCCCAGGATGTCCGGAACGTCCAGGAAACCCTTGCCGGCGGGGACTCCGGTCAGGGAGAAGCCCATGTTGTGGGAGTGCCGGGCTATCGTGAAATCCTTCACGTGCAGGCAGGTGGTCAAGGGTATCAGTTCGTCCAGGACGGTCCGGGTCCCCTCCGCGGCTCCGAAGGAGTTCACCGAATCCAGGCAGATCCCCACGGAGGGGCTATCCGCGCCGCGGATTACGGCAGCCAGATCCCGGGCCCGGAACCGGTCGTGGTTTTCCACGGACAGGGCGATCCCGGAGCGCTCGAACTCCGGAGCGGCTTCCCCCAGCCTCCGCGCGGCCTCCGGGCCGTCCGGTCGGTCGGTCCTGGTGTCCAGGACCACCCGGAGGAGGGGGGCCTCGAACTCCTCGCAGAGGGCGCGGTAGGTGAGCAGGTCCCGGACGGCGCTGCCCCGCATCCCCAGCTGGATCTCCACCCCGAGCTCCCCGGCCAGGGACCGGAGTGCCCGGCGGCGGGAAGGCTCCATCTCGTGGGCGGGGAGATTGTCGGCCATCTGGACCACCCGGACTCCCTTGGCCGCGCAGCGCCGGAGGAACTCGAAGGCGTCCATGCCGCCCCCCGGAAAGCCCGGGACGCCGACGGCCCAGGCGTAGGCGAAGGAACTGATTCCAAGTCTCATTTGTTCAGGCTGCCGGTGATGTCCGCCACGCTTTCGCGGATGCGGGCGATATCCATCACGTTCTTCTTCCAGTCGGGCTTGAAGATCACGTCCCGGGCTTTCTCCATGGCCAGCTTGGCGCCGTCGGAGACCTGGAAGTCCGCGTACCCGAACAGGATGGCGAACTCGATCCGGGCGTGGCCCATGAAGAAGGACTTGGCGGCCTCTGCGGGGACTCCCATGCGGACGGCCTCGTCGTAGGCTTCCTTCATGGCCCCCACCAGACAGAGCCCCAGGGTCTCAACCAGGGCGGGCTCCAGGATGGCCATCTGCTCCACGGTGATGCGGAAGGACTTGCCGACGGGCCTGTACATGATCCTGGCCAGCTCCTCGCACTCCCGGTAGTCCGCGTCGGGGCCCTGGTACAGGGCACAGACGATATCCTGCTTGGCGATCCCGCCGAACCAGTCCTTCTGGGCCCGGGGGTCGGTCTCGTCGTTGAACATGTGGGGGTGGCAGGGGTGGGTCACGAAGTAGGTTACGTCCTTCCGCGGAGGCAGGACCCCGGCGTAGGCGGCCGCGGGATCCAGGCCGATGACCCTGCACCCGCTCTTGAGCTTGGGAACGATGTCCCCGCTGATCTTCCCGATCAGGCGGTCCGGCACGGCCAGGAGGACGTAGTCCGCCCCGGCCACGGCCTGGTCCTGGGGGGTCGTGGTGACTCCCTTTGCGCGAAGCCTCTCGATCCCCTCCTTGCCGACCTCGACGTAGGCGATCTCGTAACCCGGCTTTCCTTTGAGGTTGTCGGTGATCCGGCAGCCCATCTTGCCGCCCGCACCCATGAGCGCGATCTTCTTCATGTCGTTCCTCCTGCGATGTGTTGCCGGTCCCTGCCGGTTCATTCTCCGTCCATGCGCACGTAGGCCTCCGGCTCCAGGCGGAACCGTCCTGCCTGCATCCTCGATCCCGCCCGGGTCCGGAAGGCCCCGGGATTCGAAACCGCCTCCTCGACGGTGCCGCCCTCCAATGCGCGAATCCTGAAAGATCCCGCCGGTCCTTCCAGGACCGCGTCCACCGCTTCCCGGACATGGTTCACCAGGATGAGGGCTGAGCGGCCGGCCTTCCGGAGCACGTACCCGGAGACCCGGAGGGGGTCCCCGGACTCCAGGGGCTCCAGGGTGCCTCCCCGGAAGTCCGCCAGGTCCGCGAATACGTGGTACATCGGGAAGACCCTCCCGCCCCCGTCCTCCATCAGCCCGAGGGCGCCCGAAACCTGGTAGTATGCCGCGCTTTCGACGTCCGCCCGGGCAAGGGATGCCGCGCTGGCGGCTGTCCAGCCCGCCCCGAAGAGGGTCCTTTGCCGGGGGTCGACGTTGGCGGGGAGTTCCCCGGGCTTGGGCTCCGGCTCGGGACCGGTGGCGTTGGGGTTGAACCGCATCCGGAGGGTCACCGGGCTCACGGCCACGCCCCGGCCTCCGGCGAAGGCCCGGGCGCTCTCCACGGCCGCGGCCTGGGCGGGGATCGTCTCGACCAGGGACGCCTCGTCGAAGGCGTGAACCTGGGGATTGATGGAGAAGGTCAGGAAGTCCAGGTCCGCGACGGGAGGCCGGCCGCGGTTCAGCTCCGCGAAGAAGGCGTCCGTCCCGGACCCGATCGGGGCGGCGATACCCGCCTTCCGGAGCCGCGTCCGGGCCTCCGCGATCCACCGTCCCGAGGTGGACTTCTCCCCGTCCTTGAAGACCAGGATGGACGCCAGGGGCAGGCCCCGGGCCTCGGCGGAAAAGGCGTCCAGCTCCGACTCCGGTCCGGCCCCCCGGTGCCGGGCCGCCTGCAGGGAGGTCCCCGCGGCCCGGGCCGCGGCGGCGGCCGCTGCGAGCCGGGCGGCCCAGCCGCCCCGGGCAAACCGGACCTCAGTCCGCAGGAATCCCGGCTTCAGGGCGGATAGAAGCCCGATCTCGGCCGCGGGAATGGTTTCCCCGCCCTCGGCAAGGCAGAACCCCAGGGGGGGCAGGGGGTGCTCCCCGCCGGAAAGCGCAAGGCGGACGGCGCCGGTCCCGGGCGCCTCGGCCTGAGCCGGAACCCCGTCGGGGCGGGAAATTCGGATCACGATCCGCTGGCGGATGCGGTCCCCCTCCCGTACTTCCACGGGGAAGGGGAGGCCCAGGGGGGTGCAGTAGGTCTTGTAGGAGGCGTCGGTCCAGTTCCGCTGGTCCTCCATCTCGAAGACGTCCCCCTCGAAGTCCTGGGACACCCGGGCGCCTCCGACCTCGTACTCGATCCGCCGCATGTCCCGGAAGGGCTGATGGGGGGAGATTCGGGACGGGAATACTCCGTCCTCCCGGGATCCGTCGGAGTGGACCACCCGGCAGGGGAGGCCGGCCAGGGACATGGGGTGGAGAAGGCAGAACCCGATGCGGTTTTTCCGGAAGGCGGAGAGGACCGTGCCGTCCATCGAATAGGAGAGGGTGCCGTCGAGAGCCCCGGAGATCTCGGCGGTCCAGGAGAAGTGGATGCCCCCCAGCCGGTGCTCCGAAACGTACCGTATCGAGAATGCCTCGTCCCCCCGCTCCACCCGGTAGTCCCGGATCCGGCCGGGGATGGTGTCCCAGTTGTGATCCCGGACCGCGGAGTAGAGACCCCGGACGATCTCCGTGGATCCTAGGCGGATATATCGAAGGAATCCGTCTTCGAGGACCGCGGAAACGGGGCCGGCCGCAAGCCGGATGCGATCGGAGGGGGAGGGGCAGCGGGGTTCGAGTCTAGACGGCTCGGGTTTCTGCATTCTGTCCCTCCTGTGCTATGCTGTCATACGTAAGACGTATAATGTATGAACAACTCTAGCATGCCTTGTCCCAAGCGTCAACGAAAGACTGGGCGGGTTGTCCCGGCGGGTCCTGTCGATTTCACCCTTGACAGGTTCGGGAACCGATGCTAGCCTTCGATCTTAGACATTAGATGTCTAATGTTTGAATACCGACAAGGAGGCTTCCATTGAGAAAGACAGTGCTCATTGCCCTCGCTATCCTGATGGCGTTCGGGTCCATGTCCGCGGCCGCCCAGCAGCCCAAGAAGGGCAATTGGGTGATCGCCCTCTCCAACTCCTACTATGGCAACATGTGGAGGAAACAGAGCGTCGAGGCCTTCGAGGAAGCGGCCAAGCAGGCCAAGGCCCAGGGCTGGATCAAGGACTATGTCGTCGTCAACGGCGACGGCACCCAGAACACCCAGATTTCCCAGATGAACTCCCTGATCCTTAAGAAGGTGGACGCGATCTGCATCAACGCCGCCTCCCCGACCGCCCTGAACGGCGTGATCGACCAGGCCGCCAAGGCGGGCGTCAAGATCCTGGCCTTCGACTCCATCGTCTCAACCCCCAGCGCCTGGACCATGGACTTCAACTTCGTGGAGCAGGGCGAGGGCGGCGCGCAGTTCGTAGCGGACAAGCTCGGCGGCAAGGGCAACGTGCTCATCGTCCGCGGAGTGACCGGTTCCGCTCCGGACCAGGATATGTTCAAGGGCCAGATGAACGTCCTGGCCAAGTACCCCAACCTCAAGGTAGTCGGCACGGTGTACGGCGAGGCGACCACCACGGTCACCCAGGCCGCGGTCGCCAACATCCTTCCCAGCCTGCCCCAGGTGGACGCGGTCCTTACCCAGGGCGGCGGCGACGCCTACGGCGCGGTCCAGGCCTTCGAGGCCGCCAAGCGCCCCATGCCCATCATCATCGGGGACAACTCCGCCGAGTTCATCCAGTGGTGGATGAAGAAGATGGGCGACGGGTACAGCACCTATTCCATCTGCTCCGCCCCCGGCATCGGCGGCGCCGCCTTCTGGACTGCCCTGGCGATCCTCAACAAGGTGGACGTGCCCAAGAAGATGAGCCTCAAGGTGATCCCCATCACCAACACCAACGCCAAGGACTTTGCCACCCTCAAACCCGGCACCCTCGCGTCCCCCACCTTCACCTGGGACTACGTGATGGAGAAGATCATAAAGGCCAAGTGATCCCTCTCTTCCGTACGGCCCTGGAGCCGTAGCCGATCACCCTCCCTCCCCGGGCCTTCCGCCCGGGGAGGGTTTCATGAGGTTCGAATGGAATCCAAGACTGTCCGGGAGGATCCGGCCGTCCGCGTCCGCCTCCTCTCCGCCGAAGGCTTGTCCAAGACCTACGTATCCACCAAGGCCGTCCAGGACGTGTCCCTCGCCATCTCGCCCGGCGAGGTGATCGGCCTCGTGGGAGCCAACGGCGCGGGGAAGAGCACCCTGATGAGGGTCCTGTCCGGGGTGACCCGGCCCGACGCGGGCACCCTCGAGGTCGGGGACCTGCATATCCGGTGGGACGAGTATTCCCCCGCCCGGGCCGCGGGCCTGGGGATCCGGGTGGTGTACCAGGAGCTTTCCCTTTCCACGAACCTGACGGTGTACGAGAACTTCTACGTGGAGCACGCGGCCCGGTTCCGGGGCCCGTTCCGCAATTGGCGGGATGAGGCCCGCAGGGCCGCCCGATCCAGCCTGGACGACGTCTTCCCGGGGAACGGGATCGACGAGGGCCAGATACTGAGCGCCCTGACGATAGCGCAGAAACAGATGGTCGAGATCGCCCGTTCCGTCAGCGATCCCGGCCTTCGCATACTGATCCTGGACGAGCCGACCTCCTCCCTGGGGGTTGAGCAGACCGAGCAGCTCAAGCACTACATCTGGAAACGCCGCGCCCAGGGCGTCTCCTTCATCTTTATCTCCCATCGCCTGAACGAGGTCATGACCCTGGTGGACCGCGTGGTGGTGATGCAGAACGGCCAGGTGAAGTGGGCCGGGGCGGTGGCGGACACGAACGAGGAAGACCTGGTGCGCCGGATGGGGGAGACCGTCCCCCGGGAGCGGGCCGGGTCGGGGACTCGGGCCTGCGGCGAACCGGGGGCGGGCGCCGCGGTGGAGTGCAAGACCCGGCTTACGATCCGGGGGCTCAAGACCCGAGAACTCCGGGACATCAGCCTGGACCTTCGGGGCGGCTCCATCGTGGGCATCGGCGGCCTGGAAGGCTCCGGGCAGCGGGAGTTGCTTCGGACCGTCTTTTTACCCTCCGGCGCCGCCGCCCGCCAGGTGGAGCGGATCGGCCGGGTGGCCTACGTCACCGGGGACCGGAAGAAGGAAGGGCTCTTCCCCCTGTGGTCCATCGCGGAGAACGCGGTCATTTCCAGCCTGGCCCGCTTGGGAGGGGTCCGTCCCGTGGGACGGAACACGGGGCTGGAACCTGTCCGGTCCTGGTACGACCGTCTCAAGATCCTGGCTTCCGGCCCGGGGGCGCCGATCACCAGCCTGTCCGGCGGGAACCAGCAGAAGGTCCTGATCGCCCGGGCCATGATCACCGACGCGGACATCGTGATCCTGGACGATCCCACCCGGGGCGTGGACATCCAGACCAAACTCCAGCTCTACGAGATCTTCCGGGAGGCGGCGGACAAGGGCAAGCTCATCCTCTGGTACAGCACCGAGGACGAGGAGTTCGAGATCTGCGACGAGGTCCACATCCTCCGGTACGGGTCCGTGGTGAGGAAGCTCTCCAAGGGGGAGATCGACAAGAACCGGGTCGTGAACGCCTACTTCTCCGGCGAAGAATTGAAACCCGTGACGTCCACCGCGGCCAAGGTGTCCAAGTTCGACGTCGCCGGCATCGGAATTCCCCTGGGGGCCATGCTCCTGGTGTACGTGGTTTCCGGACTCCTGACCCCCGCGGTCTTCTCCGAGTTCGGCGTCACTCTCCTCATAGGCGGGTCCATTCCCCTGATCCTGGCCACCCTGGCCCAGATGTGGGTCATCGGCCTGTCCATGATCGACCTGAGCGTGGGCGCCTTCATGGGACTGGTCAACGTGATCGGTGCGACGCTCCTGGAGACGAATCCCGCCGCGGCCCTTGCCTGCTACGCGGTCATGCTCCTGGCCTACGCGGGGATGGGCGCCCTGATCCACCTGCGCCAGATCCCCGCCATCATCGTCACCCTGGGGGCCTCCTTCATCTGGACGGGCATAGCCTACACCATCCTGAGCATGCCGGGAGGCAAAGCCCCGGACTGGCTGGCCGCTTTTTACAACTTCCAGTTCCCCGTGATCCCCTTCGTCCTGGTCATCGTGGCGGTCGCGACCGCGGCGGCGGTCCTTGTGCACCGTTCCCGGTACGGCACGGTGCTCCGGGGCTTCGGCAACAACCCCGCCGCCCTGGAGCGATCCGGATGGTCGGTGCTCAAGGCCTACATGGCCGGGTATTTCCTGGCCGGGGTGTTCGGCATGCTGGGAGGCATCTTCGTGACCGCCGTAACCACCGCCGCCGACGCCAACGCCACCCTCTCGTACACCCTCCTGACCGTGGCCGCCGTGGTCATGGGAGGCGGCGACCTCACGGGCGGCATCGTGTCGCCCCTGGGGGCGGTCTTCGGGGCGATCACCCTGTCCCTGATCGGGGCCCTCCTGGGCTTCCTGAACCTGAGCACGAACCTCGTGGCGGCGGTGCAGGGCGGCATCCTGATCGCCGTTCTGGCCATGCGGCTCATCGGAAGGCGGAGGACAGCATGAACAAGACAGCCGCCCGGTTCCGGGCCTTCGCGGAGGGCCAGCGCTGGATCTGGGCCGCCGGGGGCTCCTTCCTGCTCTGGCTGGGGATGGGTCTGGTATCCTCCCGGCTCAACCTCGAAAGCCTGGTGAGCAACTCCATGTCCGCGGCCTTCCTGGCCATCGCGGCCATCGGGCAGATGTACGTGATCTCCTGCGGCCGGGGGGCCATCGACCTTTCCATTCCCGGGGTCATCACGATAACGGCCTTCCTGTCCACGGGGATCGTCAACGCCCAGGACGCGAACATCCTCCAGGGCGTGGCGGTCTCCCTGGCCGCGGGCGCCCTGGTGGGCCTGGCCAACGGGTTCATCATCCTGTTCCTGGAGATCCCCCCCATCATCGCCACCCTGGCCACGGGCTACGTGCTGACCTCGGCCTCCCTGATCTACAACGAGGGCTTCCGGACCTTCAACAGCGCGCCCCTCCTGGTCACCCTGACCCGCGGCCGCTTCCTGGGGGTGCCCTTCATGTTCCTGATGACGGGGCTCCTGGCCTTGGCGGCCTGGTGGCTCATGAATCGTACGGTCTACGGACGGTCCCTGACCGCGGTGGGCCAGAACGTGGAGGCCGCCGCCCTGTCGGGCATACGGGTCCGGCGCGTCCAACTGGGGGCCTACGTGATCTCCGGACTCTTCTCCGCGGCCATGGGCATCCTGCTTGCGGCCCGGGTGTCCGGGGCCTTCCTGGGGATGGGGGACTCCTACCTCATGGAGACCATCGGCGCCGTTGTGATCGGCGGGACCCTCATCTTCGGGGGGCGGTCCACGACCCTGGGAACCCTGTTCGGGTGTCTGTTCTTCGTGATCATCGTGACGGCCATGCAGGTGGCGGGATTCGACGCGGGCGTCCAGAAGATCGTGAAGGGCGTCCTGATCATCCTGGTCCTGGTGGTGGCCACGGAAAAACCTGTGCGGAACTAGGCGGAAGGAGGCCTTGACGTGGAAGACGCGAAACTGCTCCGGCAGTACGAGGTCATGCTCCGGGAACGATACTTCGTCCTAGAGCAGTGCACCCAGAACTCCAAGGGCAAGATACACGGTTACCTGCATTGCTATACCGGCGAGGAGGCGATCGCGGCGGGAATCTGCGCGGACCTGACCCCCCAGGACTCGGTCTTCTCGACCCACCGTGCCGAGGGGCACCTGGTGTCCATGGGCGCCCGGTTCGACAAGATGATGGCCGAGAGCTTCGGCCGGGTGGACGGCTATGGAAAAGGGCTGGGCGGAGTCATGCACATGTCCGTGCCCGAGATCGGCCTGGTCCACTCCAACGGAGTCGTGGGCGGCGGCATAGGCCTGGCGGTCGGGGCGGCCCTGGCGCACAGGTACCGGAAGGACGGCCGGGTGGCGGTGGCCTTCTTCGGGGACGGGGCTTCCAGCCACGGGGTTCTCTACGAGGGCATGAACCTGGCCTCCATCTGGAAACTGCCGGTGATCTTCGTCCTGGAGAACAACGGCTTCGCCATCTCCAGCCCCGCGTCCAAGATGATCTCCATCGCCGACGTGGCCCGGCGCGCGGACGGCTACTCCCTGCCCGGGATCACCGTGGACGGCAACGACCTGGCGGCGGTCTACGAGGCCGCAAGCGCCGCGATCAAGCGGGCCCGGGCCGGGGAGGGCCCGACCTTCCTGGAGTGCAAGACCTACCGCACCCGGGGCCACAACGAAGGCGACCCCCAGTGGTACTACCGCACCCGGGAGGACGTGAAGGACTGGGAGCAGAACCGGGACCCCGTGAAGCGGGTGAAGTCCCTGCTCATGTCCAAGGGCCTGCTCACGGAGGAAAAGGACAAGGCGATGATCGACGAGATCAAGAGGGAACTGGCCCAGGCGGTTGCCTTCGCGGACGCCAGCCCCTACCCCGGTGAGGAATACCTCGAGAAGTTCGTCTGGAAGGAGCAGTGAGATGGCGGAGCTTACCTACGGCAAGGCCATAGGCCGGGCCATCGCCCAGGAGATGCGCCGGGATCCCGACGTTTTCGTCATGGGTGAGAACGTGGGCACCACGGGGAACATCTTCAAGGTCCTGGAAGGCCTCCTGGCGGAGTTCGGGGAGGAACGGGTCCGGGACACCCCCCTGGCGGAGGAGATCATCATCAACGCCGCCGTCGGCTCCGCCATGGCGGGCCTGCGGCCGGTCGCCGAGATCATGTACGTGGACTTCACGACCTTCGGCCTGGACGCCCTGCTCAACCAAGCCTCCAAGTCCTGGTTCAACTCCGCGGGGCGGGTGAACTGTCCCATGGTCCTGCGCTGTCCCCAGGGCGCCGGCCCGGGCCGCGGGTCCCACCACACCAACAGCCTGGAGGCGTGGTTCGCCCACGTCCCGGGCCTCAAGGTGGTTCTTCCGGCCACCCCCGCGGACGCCATGGGCCTCATGGTGTCCGCCATCCGGGACGACAACCCCGTGGTCTTCCTGGAGCACAAGCAGCTTTACTTCACCAAGGGCGAGGTCCCGGACGGGGAGTACTCGATCCCCCTGGGCAAGGCCGAGGTGAAGCGGGCCGGCAAGGACCTGACCATCGTCTGCTACTCCATCACGGTGCACACGGCCCTCAAGGCGGCGGAACTCCTCCAGAAGGACGGGATCGAGGCGGAGGTCCTGGACCTGCGCTGTCTCATGCCCCTGGACCGGGACGCCGTCCTGGCCTCGGTGGCCAAGACCAAGCGGGCCATGGTCCTCTACGAGGCCCCGGTGTACTACGGGGCGGGGGGCGAGATCGTCACCCTGATCCAGCAGGAGCTCTTCCAGGAGCTCCGGGCGCCGGTCCGGCGCATCGGAGGCCGCCACACCCACATAGCCTACGCGCCCAACCTCTGCGCCGCCGCCGTACCCACCGCCGAGCAGGTGGCCGCCGCGGCCCGGGAGCTGGTCGAGTACAGGCGCGGGGCCTAGGCCGCGGAAGGGAGAGGATCATGGACATCGATTTGAAAGGACGTCCCGTCTTCGTGACCGGGGCGGCCAAGGGCATCGGCCGGGCCATAGCCAAGGTCCTGGCGGAGTGCGGGGCTCCCGTGGCCGTCGCGGACCTGGACGAGCCGGGGGCCCGGGAGACCGCGGCCGCGGTGGCCAAGGCGGGCGGCCGGGCCTGGGCGGTGAAGCTGGACGTGACGGACGAGAAGGCCGTCGGCGCCGCCCTGGACGCCGCGGAGCGGGAGCTGGGGCCCCTGTACGCCCTGGTGAACAGCGCCGCCATCCTGATCCCGCCCCGGCCCTTCCACACCATCGACGTCAAGGACTGGGAGGCCATCTTTTCCGTGGACGTGAAGGGCCTGTTCCTGTGCTGCAAGACGATCGCCCCGCGGCTCATCGAGCGTCGCCGGGGGGTGATCGTGAACATAGGCTCCGTGGCGGGCAAGATCCAGAGGCTCAACATGGCCGCCTACTGCGCGGCCAAGGCCGCGGTCATCCACTTCTCCAAGGTGGCCGCCTTCGAGCTGGCCCCCCACGGCGTCCGGGTGATCGCCCAGTGCCCGGGCACCACCGCCACGGACATGGTCATGAAGACCATAACCGGCGGAGATCCCGAAGCCCTGGCCAAGTGGCTGGCGGGCATTCCGATGGGAAGGCTCGCGGAGCCCGAGGACCAGGCGCGCCTGACCGCCTTCCTGATCTCCGACCTGGCGTCCCACATCACCGGCCAGGCGATCAACGTGGACGGCGGCCAGGTCATGTGGTGACGCCGCCGGTCTGCGGGCCGGCCCAGGCCGCCGCGTCGAGAATAGGCCGCCCGGCGGCCCCGCAAATCCCGCACCCCAAGGAAGGAAGCACATGGCCCTGAAGATGATCTGCATGCCCAAGGTGAGCCAGGAGATGGAGGAGGTGGTCCTGTACACCTGGTTCGTCAAGCCCGGAGATACGGTGAAGGCCGGGGATCCCCTCTTCTCCGCGGAAACCGAGAAGACCACGGTCGAGGTCGAGTCGGAATTCTCCGGGAAGATCACCCGCCTCCTGGCCGCCCAGGGCGACACGGTCAAGCTCTTCTCCGAGATCGCCGAGATCGACGCGGAGGACTGAGCCGATGCTTTCGCCCCGAAGCTCGGAGCCCCTTTCGGGCCTGCGGAAGGTGATCGCCGACCGCCTGTCCCGGAGCAAGCGGGAGGCCCCCCACGCCTACTTCTCGATGCGGGTGGACATGGGCGCCGCCGCGGACCTGCGCCGGGACCTGGCCGGACGGGACCGGAAGGTTTCCTACAACGACCTGGCCCTGGCAGCGGCGGCCCGGGCCCTGGTCGAGGTGCCCGGCCTGAACGGCCGCCTGGAGGGCGATACCCTCTCCCTCTACGACTCGGTGAACCTGGGCATGGCGGTCAGCCTGGAGAAGGGCCTCATCGTCCCGGTCCTGGCCGGGGCGGAGCGCCTGACCCTGACGGAGCTGGCCGAAAAAACCCGGGACCTGGCCGGGCGGGCCCGGCTCGGAAAGCTCAAGCTCTCCGAGTATTCCGACGGGACCTTCACGGTGTCCAACCTGGGGATGTTCGGGGTGGGGCAGTTCGCGGCGGTCATCAACCCCCCGGAGCTGGGCATCCTGGCCGTGGGCGCCGTGTCGGAGGAGGCCGTGGCCACGGGGGGAACCCTGTCGGTCCGGCCCGTCCTGACCGTCACCCTCTCGGCGGACCACCGGGCGGTGGACGGTGCCCTGGGGGGCCGCTGGCTGGCGGCCTTCCGGGACATCCTCGAGGCCCCCCGGGAGCGGCTGACCATCGAATGACCGGCGGGGCCCGGCCGGGTTCCCGGTCCGGCCGCAAATATTCTGTTTGGAGGATTTTCCATGAGCAAGGACTATTTCCACCGGGTCCACCGGCTTACCCCCACCAAGTTCTGGATCAACAACCCGACCCGGGCCGAGGCCGCGACGGCCGTCGCCGCCGGGGCCCTGGGCTGCACCAACAACCCCTCGTACACCTGGAAGATGCTGGCCCATCCCGAGGAGGGCCCCTACGCGGGCAGGATCCTGGACCAGGCGATCCGGGACTCCAAGAACGACGACGAGGCGGCGGCGATCTTCCAGCGCCGGCTCGTGGCCCCCGTGGCAGAAGCCTTCCTCCCGATGTGGAAGGCCTCCCACGGCACGGACGGGTACGTGAGCATCCAGGGGGATCCCGTCCACGAGGACGATCCCAAGGTCATCATCGACGAGGCCCGGGAGAACCGGAAGGTCTCCCCGAACATCTGCATCAAGATCCCCACAACGGAAGCCGGCCTGGAGGCCATGGAGGTCCTGATAGCCGAGGATACGCCGATCAACGCCACGGAGATCATGTCCGTGGCCCAGGGAGTGGCGCTCTGCGAGACCTATAACCACATCTCCCGGAAGACCGGGAAGAAGCCCCCCCTCTACCTCTCCTACATCGCGGGGATCTACGACGACCACCTCCAGAACCAGGTCAAGGCCCAGGGCATCCCGATCGACCGGGATATCTTGAACCAGGCCGGCTTGGCGGGGGCGCGGAAGATGTACGACATCATGACGGAGCGGAACTACCCGGCGGTCATGATCGGAGGCGGGGCCCGGGCCCTGCGGCACTTCACCGAGATGGTGGGGGGAGCCCTGGTGGTGACCATCAACTGGGTCGGGACCGCGGACAGGCTGATCGAGGAGGACCCGGACGTCGTCTTCCGTTTCTTGAACCCCGTCCCGCAGACCGTTATCGACGAACTCCTCAAGAAGCTCCCGGACTTCCGCCGGGGCTGGGAGCCCGAGGGGCTTTCCGTGAAGGAGTTCGAGCACTTCGGGCCGGTGGTCCTGTTCCGGGATTCCTTCCTGGAGAACTGGAACAAGGTTTTAGGAGCGATCCGGGAGCGGCGGCCGAATCTGAAATAGCCCCGGCCTCGGGACTCCTGCGTCCCGAGCGGCCCATTCCGGGACCGGGCGCCCCGGGTGAGCCCAAGAGCGGCAAGGAACCGTGGAGGAGGGAACCGTGCTGAACCAGGAAACCCGCGCCGCCCTGGCGGCCAAGGCCCGGAGGCTCCGGAGGATGGTGGTGACCATGATCCACCAGGCGGGGGACGGGCACCCGGGGCCGGCCCTGTCCTGCGCGGATATCGTGACCGCCCTGTACTATCATTGCATGCGGATCGATCCCGCCCGGCCGCGCTGGGAGGACCGGGACCGCTTCATCCTGTCCAAGGGCCACGCCTGCACGGTTCTCTACGCCGCCCTGGCGGACCTGGGTTACTTCCCCGAGTCCGCCCTGCCTACCTTCCGATCCCTGGGTTCCATCCTCCAGGGCCACCCGGACATGAACAAGACCCCCGGCGTGGACATGACCAGCGGTTCCCTGGGCCACGGCATCCCTGTGGGTGCCGGCATGGCCGCGGCGGCCAAGCTCGCGGGCCGGGACTTCCGGGTCTTCACGATCCTGGGGGACGGCGAGCTCAACGAGGGAATCGTGTGGGAGGGCGCCATGGCGGCGGCCCGGATGGGCCTGGACAACCTGGTCGCCTTCGTGGACTGCAACGGTTTCCAGAGCGGGGGCACCACCGCCCAGATCAGCGGGATGGACCGCATCCGGGAGCGCTTCGAGGCCTTCGGATGGAGATGCCGGGAGATAGACGGGCATGACTTCGAGCGGATCGTGGAGGCCGTGGAGGAAGCCCGGGCGCCGACCGGCAAGCCTACGATGATCCTGGCCCGAACCGTAAAGGGCAAGGGAGTCTCGTTCATGGAAAACAACAATGACTGGCACAAGGGCGTCCCGGACAAGGAACAGCTGGAGCGGGCCCTGGCGGACCTGGCCGACGGGAGGGAGCCATGACGATGCGCGGAACCCGGGAAGCCTTCATCCAGGGCCTCCTG
>JBFZER010000175.1:0-13233 GCA_041306765.1 Spirochaetota bacterium
AGGACGGCTACGGCGGCCCCGGGATCCCGGAAGGCGAGAATCGCGTCGATTCGGACGGCATCCGTCCGGACCGAGTCTGCCCGGACTGTCCCGTCCGCACCGGGTACCGGGACCAGCCGAAGCCGTGTCCCTTCCTTCCGCAGGGCCCGGCGGACTCCTTCCCCGGCGTCCACGACCACCAGGCCGTCCGGGGCGTGCTCCAGCTTCGGGGCGACGTAGGGATCCGCGGCTGCGGTCTCGACCAGGGCGGACACCGCCGCCTCCAGGAGGAGGGCGGCGCGGACCGCGGGGGGAGTATCCGGAGACCGGAGGATCCTGGGTGCCGCCGCGGCCGCGGCCCGGAAGTACCGGAGGGCCCGGCCCGCCCCGAAGCCGCCCGGTATCGGGAGGACCCTTCCCGGGGCTCCGTCCAGGACCCGGGCGCAGTCCCGGGGCATCGGAAACAGGAGGGTGAGGTCCGAGGGCAGGCGCAGGGCGGGGGCGTCCCCTCCTGCCCAGGCCGAGACGCGGCCGTCCAGGCAGGCCACCAGGGCGCGGGGGAGGCCCGGCACCTTTAAGGCCAGGCGGAAGGGGCGGGCGGAAAGCTCCCGGAGGGCGGGGTCCAGCGGGGCCGCAGCGGCGACGAGCCGGGCGGTCACGGCCAGGCGGATCCGGGCCAGGACCCGGAGTTCGGCGGGAGCGAGATCGTCCAGGAAGGGACGCATGGTTCCTCCGGGCGCCGCGGGGGAATGTTCGGATCGCGGGACGGCTCCCCGTCGTGGGGGGGGCCGGGACCGGCCGCGGCGTTCCGGCCACTGTAGCGGAAACGGCCCGATTCCGCCATACTCGGCGCATGATCCACGTCACGAAACTTGCCGTACGGTCCTACGAGTGCGACGCCTACGGGCACGTGAACAACGCCAACTACCTCCACTACCTGGAGGTGGCCCGGGGCGAACTGCTCCACGCGATGGGCCTGGATTACCGGGGACTCATCGCCGCGGGCTACGGCCTCTACGTCACCAAGGTCTGCATCGAGTACAAGTCCCCGGCCTTCATGGAGGACGAGCTCACCATCGAATCCGAGACCGTCACGTCCCGGAAGCTGAGCGGCCGGATGCGCCAGGTCGTGCGCCGGGGCGACACGGTGCTGGCCGCGGCGGACCTGGACTGGGGCTTCGTGAACAGCGAAGGACGCCCGACGAAGATGCCCTACGAGTTCGACCTTACCCGCCTGACCGCGGAGGCGGACGCCCGGGCCGCGGCCCAAGCTTCGTAACACCATGGCCGGGGATCGTCGCGCCGGACCCGGGGGCTCCCGCCGGCGGGTCGGCGCCGCCGTCTTTTCCGCAGCCGCCCTCCTCGGGCTCGTCCTCTCCCTCTCCGAGGGCTTCGGAAAGGCCCTGCCTCCCGACCGGGGCTCGGCGTCCGGCTATCTCCCCTCGGGGCTGTCCTGGTACCTTCGCCCCACCGGGCGTCCCGAGGACCGCCTGGTGTTCCGGCTGGTCGTCGCGGCCGGATCGGCCCGGGAGCGCCGGTCCGAGGGGGGCTACGCCCATTTCGTGGAGCACATGGCCTTCAACGGTACGGCGGCCTACCCTGGCAACTCCCTGGACGAGCTCCTCGATTCTTTGGACGGAGGACTCGACCTGGAGGCCAACGCCTTCACCTACCCGGACTGCACGATTTATCACCTCGAGCTCCCGGTCTCCCTGCCTCCCGGCAGGGGTGACGCCCTGACCCTGGGCTTCGGGATCCTGCGGCAGTGGGTTTCGGAACTCCGGTTCGATCCGGCGGAGGTCGAGCGGGAAAAGGGCGTGATCCGGGCGGAGATGCGGGAATACGACACCCCCGAGGATCGGCTGGCGTCGCGGGAGGAGGAAGCCGTCTACGGAGGGACTCCCCTGGCGGACCGGGGAATTCTGGGCACGCCGGATTCGGTGGAAGGCGCATCGGCGGAGGACCTCCGGGCTTTCTACCTTCGGGAATACCTGCCCGGGCGCATGGCGCTGATCGCCGGGGGTCCCTTCGAAGCGGCGGAGGCTCGGCGGGCCCTGGAGCTCGCCTTCGCGGACGTCGGCGGCCGGGGCCGACCCGAGCGCTCCCCGGCCCTCCTCCGGGCCGATCCGCCCGGGGGCCCGGCCATCGTCCTGGTCTCCGACGGGCGCAGGGCCCGGACCGAGCTTCGCCTGGCTTTCAGGGAGCCCGCCCGGGCACTTCGGACGATATCCGCCTGGGAAGGGGAGTACCGGGCACGCCTCGCGGAGCGTGTCCTGGCCGGCCGCCTCGGGGCCCTGGGATCCGATCCGTCGGTGCCATGGATCTTCCTGGGATCGGAACGGCGGGAGGATCGCTTCGGGGAGCGGCTGTGGAGGCTTTCCGTTTCGTGTCCGGCCGGTGCGGAGGCGGAGACCCTGCGGACCCTGGGCCGGGAGTTCGGGGCCCTCCAGTCCGGGGGGGGCGGGCCGGAGGAAACGGAGATCGCGGCCCGGGAGGTCGGCCTGACCCTCCCGTACCCGGATCCCGACGGCTATGAGGCGGTCGAATCCGCGATCCGCCGATTCCTCTACGGCGACGCGTCCCTCGACCCGGGGCGCGCGGACGACCTGGAGGCCGGGCTCCGGGATTCCGCGCTGGCGGCGGGGGCTCCTCCCGCGGGGACCGCTTCCGGGGACCTGCCGGACTTCGGGGGCGGGATCCTGACCGTGGTCCGGCCCGGGTCGGACGGGGCCCCGGGAACGGACCTGATGACCTCCTTCCGGGACGGGCTCCGGGAGGGAGGGTCGGCCGGACCCTGTACCGGGCCCGTCGCGGCCTCTCCGGGGGACCCCGCCGGAAGCGGCTCCGCGGGCCCCGCCTCCAGGTCCGGCGCCCCGTCGGCGATTCCCGCGGCCCGGGTGGAGCTGCCCGACGGCTCGGTCGGACTGGTCCTGGCCAACGGCCTTCGGGTGCGGATCCTCGCCACCGGTTCCGGCGAGGGCTGGGCCTACCTGGGCGCCTGGTCCCCCGGGGGACTGGCCTCGGTGCCTGTTCCGGACCGGCCGGCCGCGGACGAGGCCCCGGAGATCCTCGCCCGGGCCGGCCACCCGGAGACCCGGCCGGCCGCCCTCCGCGCCCGGCTGGCGGGCACCTGGACATACTGGCGGGCGGATGTCGCCGCCCGGGAGGAGCTCGTCGAAGTCGACGGAAGCTCCCGGGACCTGGAACTCCTGTTCCGACTCCTGGCGGGCTCGTTCGGACCGCCGAGGGCCGATCGTTCCGCCCTCCGGAAGGCGGCGGCCGCCCGGGCCGAGGAACTCCGGCTGGCGGCCGGTCCGGAGGCCGCGTTCCGCGCGGCCCGGGAGGGCCCGTCATCCGAAGCCGCGCCGGACCCGGATCCCTCGGCGGTGGAGTCTTGGGAAGCCGAAATCGTGCAGGCCGCCTGGACCGACCGGTTCGGCGACCCCTCGGACTTCGAGTTCCTCGCGGCGGGCGACTTCGATCCGGCGGAGGCGGAGCGCCTGGCCGCGGAATTCCTGGGCCGGCTTCCGGTGCGGGGGACCCGGGAGCCGGTTCCTCCTCCACCGGCCGCCCGGCTGCCGGGCCTCAGGGTCCTAGCCGCGGGCGACTGTCCCAGGGGGCGGGTGCTCGCGGTCTGGTCTCTTCGGGGCCTGGCTGTTTCCGATTTCCGGGATCTGGAACCTCTCGCCCGGGACCTGGAGACCCGTCTTTTCCGGCGTCTCCGGGAAGAGCTCGCCGAGACCTATGACGTCCTCTGTTCCTGGAAGCCCCTGCCCGGGCGCCCCGATTCCGGGGAGTTCCGGGTCGAGTTCGAGGCCGCGCCGGACCGGGCGCGCACCCTGGCCGCGGTACTCCTGCGGGAACTCGGCGAGTACGCCGACGGTTCCCCGGTCCGGGAGGACCCGGCAGTCTCCGGGGGACCGGGTCCGGCTGAGGACGACGAGACGGTATACCTCGATCTGCTGGAAAGACTGCGGCTCGATCGGGCGGCGGACGCCCGGGGGATGGAACCAAGCGCCGGCACGGCGGGAACTGCGGTTTCCGCTCGGCCCGGATACCCCGCGCCCCTCCGGCTCTCGGAACTGGCTTCCCGCCTCCTGCCTCCGGAGGCGGCCGCAGTCTTCGTGCTCGCCCGGGACTGAAACCCGGGGTGCCGGGACGGCGGAGATGCCGGGGGCGCTAGGATCCGGGTCGTCCGGTCAATTCTCCAGTATGGTGATCTCCACCCGGCGGTTGCGGGATCGCCCCGCCTCCGTGGAGTTCGTATCGACGGGCTTCTCCGCGCCCCAGCCCCGCACCACGATGCGGTCCGCGGTGCGGGCGCCCAGCCTCACGAGCCGGTCGGCCACGGCGGCGGCCCGCTCCACCGAGAGCTTCTTCCGGCCCTCGGCTGTGCCCGCCAAGGCCGTATGTCCCTCCACCAGGACATCGCGCTCGGGGTAGGCCGCAAGTATTTCCGCGATGCGGGAAATCTTCTCGAGTTCCGACGGCAACAGGCGGGCGGAATCCGCCTCGAACTGGACGTTCTCGATGGTGATGGTCACGCCCTCGTCCCCCGCCTGGACGGTCACGTTTTCCAAGCCCTTGGTCGCTTCCCGGAGTTCCCGGGCCAGGGCATCCCTGTCCAGGGGCGGGGCTTCGAGCATACGGGAGGCGGCCTTGCCGCGGAATTCGACGGTGGTTCCGTTGGATAGTTCCAGGACGAACTGGAACCGCTCCTCGTAGGAATGGAGCCCCCCCCGCAGGGGGTCCCAGTACAGGGTCTGCTCGGACCAGCCGGCTATCTGGGTGGGGAAGACCCCGTCGTGGATCAGGGGCTCGGCGGGTCGGTGGAAGATGGTATAGGAAACCTTGATCACCCGGACATCGGCTCCGTCCCGGGTCGCGGGCCCGACGTAGGTGTAGCTGGCGGTGAAGGGGATGACGAAGGGATCCGGGATTCCGAAATCCTTGCGGAAGTCGTGTTTCTCCTCCCCCGGGGCTGCCCAGGTCTCCCCGGGGGCCAGGTCCCGGTCCGGGAAGGTCGGGACGTTGCGCACCACGGGCATGTAGAAACGCGGGGCGATGTTGTAGATGCCGGACTTGGAGAGACGGTACTCGGATTCGTAGCGCTGGTCCTCAACGAAAGCTTCCAGGCCCTTCACCCGGGTAGCCATCGTGAACTCCCCCCGCAGAAGGCCCGAACCGTCCTCGAACGTCTCCGGGACCTCGAAGGAAATCCTGTTCACGATTTCCGCATGGTGGGAGTACGTCCGGTTGTAATAGACATCTTCCTCGGCGGTGGAGAGGAATCGGTACTTCTCGCCGAGCCGGAACTTGTGCTCGAACCGCTCGGCCGAAAGGCCGGACACGAGCGCGCATGCGAGGACGAAGACCGCGATCCACCGTTTCATGGCTACCCCCGGATCCAGTATCGGCGATATGGGAAAGGCTGGCAATCGGGCCGGCGGGTTAGGCCCCCGCATTCAAGGATCCCGGGGACAGAGCCCGGAGCCTCTGGAGCATTCAGCCGCACTTTGTATATATCGCATCTCCAGCGCAGTATCTGCTGGTCGAATACAGAACCGTCGTGATGATCGCAAGGCACTACGCACCCTTACCGGGAGGTCCCGCCGGGGGCCGGGTTCGGCCCCGCTTCCGCGAATCCCCCCTTGCTTCCTGCCTCCCCTTGACGGAATCTGCCGGATAGAGTACCATATGACTATAATAGTTTAAATGGTCATATCATGACGTGTGTCCTATTGCCGGCCTCGAGTACCACAGGGACAGCGGGGCGCCGTCGAACAAGGAGGCCGGGATGCCGGCGGGATTCAGCGGACGGGAACGGGAAGCGATACGGCGGAGGCTGCGATCCGCCGCCCTGGACGCCCTGGGGCGGGGCGGACTCGCGGCGGCCAGCGTCGCGGAGCTGGCGAAGGCGGCGGATATCGCCAAGGGATCCTTCTACGCCTTCTATCCGACCAAGGAGCATCTCTTCATGGAGGCCCTGGAGTCGATCGAGGACGAGTACCGCTCGCGCTTCGCGGCAGCCGCTGCCGGCCGGGGATCCCCCGCCGAGCGCCTGGAGCGGTCTTTCGCCGCGGCATTCGAGATGGCCTCTTCCGAGCCGGCCCTGAGGTACCTGGACACGCGGACCGTCGAACGCCTCGCCCGGGCCCTTCCCCCCGGCCGGGTGGAGGAGCACGAGGCGCGGGACGCCGAGGCGATCGGCCGCATCGCGGCGGAGTGGCGGCGGGAGGGGATACTGGAGGAAGGGGTCACCGACGCGGAGGTGGCAGCCGCCGGGTACGCGGTCTTCCTGGTATCCGCGGGCCTGGCCGAGTTTCCGGCCGGATTGCGCGGCGCCGTCCGCGGCGTGACCGCCCGGGGCCTCGCCCTCGCCCTGGCCGCCCCGGAACCGGAGCAGGGAGGATCGGAATGATCGAGGTGAAGGATCTGCGGTTCTCGTACCCCCGGTCGAAGACCGAGGCGCTGCGGGGCATCGAGTTCTCCGTGGCCGCCGGGGAGGTGTTCGGCTTCCTGGGGCCCAGCGGGGCTGGCAAGAGCACGACCCAGCGTATCCTCCTGGGTTCCCTGCGGGGGTACTCCGGCCGGGCCGTCGTGGCCGGGGCCGAGGCTTCCCGGGCGGACGGGGCGTACCGCGCCCGGGTCGGGGCGGCCTTCGAGTTTCCCTGTTTCTACCAGAAGTTGACGGGCCTGGAGAACCTCGAGCTCTTCGCATCCTTCTACCCCGGGCCGAAGGACGATCCAAGGGCCCTCCTGGAACGACTGGGCCTGGCGGACGCGGCCAACCGACGGGTGGCGGAATACTCCAAGGGGATGAAGATGCGGCTCAACCTGGCCCGGGCCGTGATACACCGGCCCCGGGCCCTGTTCCTGGACGAGCCGACCGGCGGTCTGGACCCCGCCAACGCCCGCACGGTCAGGGACATCGTCCGGGAGCGCGCCGCGGAGGGCGCGGCGGTCTTCCTGACCACCCACGACATGGCCGCCGCGGACGCCGCCTGTGACCGGGTCGCCTTCCTGGTGGACGGGCGGATGGCGGCCTGCGACTCCCCGGCCGCCCTGAAACGCCGGTACGGCCGGCGCGCCGTGGTCGTGGAGCGGGAAGGATCCGGGCAGGCCGGGGAGGCCGCCGCTCCCGCGGAGTTTCCCCTGGACGGGCTGGCGGACAACGAGGCCTTCCGCGCGGAGCTGCGGAAGCCCGGCCTCCTGGGGGTCCGCACCCTCGACTCCAGCCTGGACCGGATATTCCTCCAGCTCACCGGGCGGGAACTGGCATGAACCTCCTCACCTTCCTGCAGAACGATTTCCGCCTCCTCTGGCGGCACGGATTCGCGATCGCGTACCTGGTGGTGGCCTTGGTCTACGCGTCGGTCCTCTCCGCCCTCCCCCGGGAGTGGGCGGATGCGGTCCTGCCGGTCCTGGCCTGGAGCGACGCGGCTTTTTTCTGCTTCTTCTTCGCAGGGGCCAGCGTGTGCCTGGACCTGGCACAGGGGACCTACCGGGCCCTCCTCGTATCGCCCCTGCCTCCCCGGACCTACTTCCTGGTCAAGGCCGCGAACCTGTCGATCCTGTCCTTCGGCATGGCGGCGGCGGTCTCCCTGTCCAGCCGGGGCTTCGGGTTCCGTCCGGCGCCCCTTGCGGTCTCCGTTCTCGCCGGGGCGGCGCCCTCCGCCCTGCTTGGAGCCGCCCTGGCGCTGAGGCTCCGGAGCGTCAACCGGTTCCTGGTCGGGACGATCCCGGTCTTCCTGGTCCTGGCCCTTCCGATCCTCCGGTATGCGGCGGGTCCCTGGCTGCCGGCCTGGGTCTCCGCCTTGGCTCGGTGGACCCCGACGGAAGGGGCCTTCCTGTGGGCCCGCGCCGCCTATGCGCCCGTGCCCTGGGGAGAGCTGGCCTCCGGGACGGCCGCGGCCCTGGCTTGGACGGCGGCGGCCGCGGCCCTGGTCCTGGGGCCCGCGGTCCGGGCCTCGGGGGGGGAGTAGCATGAGCGCGTTCGAAGCTAGCCCGGCTCGCGGCCCCTCCGGGCGCCCCGGGCCGGTGATGGGGAACCTGGCCCGCCTGGCCGCGGCGGACCTGCGCATGCTGGCCCGGGACCCCCTGCTGGCCTTCCTCCCTTTCGTTCCCTTCCTGGCCGCCTTAGCCCTCCGCTTTGCGGTTCCCCTCCTCTCGGGGTTCCTGGAGCGGGCCCTCGGGTTCCGACTCCTGGACTGGGCGGACCTGATCCGGGCGGTGATCCTGCTCTTCCCGGGGATGTTCTACGGCATGGCCGCGGGCTTCCTCCTCCTGGACGACCGGGACGACGGGGTGTCCGCGTACTGGGGAGTGACCCCCCCCGGCCGTTCCGGCTACCTCGGCGCCCGGCTGGGCTTTTTCTCCGCCTGCGCCTTCCTGGCGGGCATCCTGGCCGCCCGAATATCCGGGCTGGGGCGGCCGGACCTGGCCCGGGAACTCGGAGCGGCGACGATCGGGGCCGCCCAGGCGGCCTTCTTCGGCCTCTTCCTGGCGGCCTTTGCGGCGGACAAGGTGGAGGGGCTCTCGGTCCTGAAGGCCCTGGGAGGCCTGGACCTGGCTCCCCTGGCGGTCCTCCTCGCCCTGCCCCTTCGGGCCGCCGCCTGGCCCTTCCCCCAGTACTGGGCCGCGGAGCTCCTGCTGGGCCGGAACCTTCCGCCCCTGCCCGCCCTGGCCGCGGGCCTGGCTTCCAGCGCCCTCTGGATCGCCGCGCTGTACGGGAAGTACCGGAGAAGGATAGAGTAGCCTCGGGCCGTAGAGCGGCCCGGGGGCGGGAAGGAATTGCGGATCGACAGGCGGAAAACGGGGATCCTCGCGTTGAAGTCCCTGGCGGGCGTGGTCCCGGCGGCGGCCGTCCTTGCTTTCCGGCCCTTCGGCATGGACCCGGGCCAGTCCCTGACCGCGGCGTCCCTGGTTCTGGCGGTCGGCCTTTGGACCACCGGGGCGGCCGGCAAGGCGGCGGTCTCGGTCCTCCTGCTCGCCGCCTTCCTGGCCTTCGGAAGGACGGAGAGCGCGCGGATCCTCCGCTTCCCCCTTTCCGAAAGCTTTCCCGTCATCGTCCTGGCCTTCCTCTTCTCCCAGGGGATCGCGAAGAGCGGCCTGGCGCGGAAGCTCCTCCTGCCCGCCCTGGACCGCTGGGCCGGCACCCCGGGGCGCCTTCTGGCCGCCATGATCCTGTCGTCCTTCGTTTTCGTCTTCCTCATACCCCAGCCTTTTTCCCGGGTCATCATCCTGTCCGGGATCTTCTCGGAGTGCCTCGAAAGCCGCGGCCTTCCGGACCGTCTCCGGGAGCGTCTGCTCTTCGCCCTGCACCTCTTCTCCGCCCTGGCCAACAACCTCTTCCTCCGGGGCGACCTGGTCCTGAACCCGGCCTTCCTGGGCTTCGCGGGGCTTCCCGAGGGCGGGAGAGCATGGGGCGGCCGCTTGTTCGCCCCGACCCTGGCGCATATGGCCCTCGTCCTGGCCGCATTCCTGGTTTTCGCCCGGAAGGACCTGCGGGTTCAGGCGGGACCGGTCGGGGCGGCGGGGATCGCGGCGTACCCGTCCCTCCCGGCGTCGGAACGGCGCAGCATCCTCCTGATCGGCGTTGTCCTGGCGGCCTGGGCGCTGGAGGGTCTCCACGGCATCCGGGGCGTCTGGATCGCCGCCGCGGGCACGGCGGGCATGTTCGCGGCGGGCCTGCTGGGACTGAAGGACCTCCGGGCGGTGAATCCGGGGCTCCTTCTGTTCCTCACCGCGGCCTCCTCCATCGGCACCGTGCTGGCGGACAGCGGCATAGCGGACCGGGTCTTCCCCCGCCTGGCTGTCCTCCTGCCGCAGGCCTGGTCGCCCGGCCTGGCCCTGGGGGTCGTCGGGGTCTCGATGGCCGGGCACATGCTCCTGGGAAGCAACATGACCAGCCTGTCCGTCCTCGTGCCGGCGTTCCGGGCCGTGGGCGAGGGGGTCGGGGCGCCGGAGGCCGTGGTGTTCCTGGTCTTCGTCTCCGTGACCACCCAGTTCCTCCTTCCCTTCCACCACGTGGTGATTCTCCTGGGCGCGGAGGCGGGGCGCTACGGGCGGGGGACCGTGTTCCGTTTCGGCCTCGCCCTGACCCTGATTTCCGCAGCCGCCGCGGCCTTCCTCTACCCCGCCTGGTGGGGAATTCGGGGCCTGCCCTAGGGATCGAGGTTTGCCAAAAACGCCCTTCCGTGCCACAATCCCGCCATGGACGCTATCCCCATCAACACGGACACCGGGCCCCAGGTGGTCCTTGAGCTCATCTACCGGCTGAAGATAAAGGATGTCATGACCCCGGACCCCGTCACCGCCGCGCCCGGGGATACCCTGAGGTCCATCCAGGAGACGATGCGGGACCGGGGCTTTTCCGGGGTGCCCGTCGTGGAGGGCGGGCGTCTGGCGGGGATCGTCTCCATCGGGGACATCCTGTCCGCCCTGGACGGGGGCTGGATCGGGGAGAAGGCGGAGAGCCGCATGACCCGGTCCGTGATCGTCCTGGAGGACGACATGCCCCTGACCTTCGGCATAACCTACCATCAGCGGTACCGGTACGGCCGTTTCCCCGTGCTGGACAAGTCCGGGAAGCTCGTGGGCATCCTCACGCCCACGGACATCATCCGGTCCCTCCTGGTGGAGATGAACCGGGAGGTGGAGCGTCTGGAGTCCCGGCTCAAGGAGGGGGCCGAGCCCCCCGGGGGCGACACCCTCCGCCTGGCCTTCTCCACGGTCCGCTTCGATTTCGAGAACGCGGGCCGGGCCTCCGGGGCCATCAAGAAGGCCCTCAAGGACCGCGGGGTGGATCCCGCGGTCATCCGCCGGGTGGCCATAGCCAGCTACGAGCTGGAGCTGAACCAGGTGATCCACTCGGTAGGCGGCTCCATGACGTTCATCCTGGAGCCCGGGCGGATCGAGGTCCGGGCCGAGGACCGGGGCCCGGGCATCCCGGACCTGGACGAGGCGATGCGGGAGGGATACTCCACCGCGGACGAGTGGATCCGCTCCCTGGGCTTCGGCGCGGGAATGGGCCTGCCGAACGCCCGGCGATCCGCGGACGAATTCTCCATCGAGTCCGCACCCGGCCGAGGCACGACCGTGCGGGTGGGGTTTGCCTTCCAGCCCGATCGGGCATAGGATAGGCCATGTTCGAAGCATCCACCTACGCGCGCCGGCGCGAATCCCTGAGGCGCTCCCTGGCGGACCGCGGCCTCCGTTCGGGGACGGTCCTGGTCCTGGGGAACCGCGAGAGCCCGATGAACTACGCGGACAACGCCTACCCCTTCCGGCAGGATTCCTCCTTCCTCTACCTGGCGGGCATCCCCCAGCCGGACCTGGCCCTGACCCTGGACCTGGAGAGCGGGGAGTCCCTCCTCTACGGGGACGAGATCACCCTGGACGACGAGATCTGGACCGGTCACCGTCCCTCCCTCCGGGACCTGGCCGAGGCGGGAGGCCTGGGGGGCGTGAAGCCCCGGTCCGCCCTCGGGGCCGACGCGGGATCCGTCCGACCCCTCCTGTTCCTGCCTCCTTACCGGGCGGAGCACCGGGAGGAGTTGGCCGGGATGCTGGGCTGTCCCGCGGCCGAGGCCGCGGCCCGGGCATCCCTCGACCTGGTGCGGGCCCTCATCGACCTGCGCCAGATCAAGGAAGCCGCGGAGATCGAGCGCATGGACGCGGCGGCGGACCTCACGGCGGACATGCACCGCGCGGTGATCGCCCGGGCCCGGCCGGGCCTCCGGGAATCCGAGCTGGCGGCCCGGGCGGCGGAGGTCGCCCTGGCCGGGGGGGCGGGACTGGCCTTCCCGGTCATCGCCACGGCGCGCGGATCGGTTCTGCACAACCATGACCACTCGGGGACCCTGGCGGAGGGCGACCTCTTCCTCCTGGACGCGGGGGCGGAAACCCTGGACGGCTACGCGGGGGACCTCACCACGACCTTTCCTGTGAGCGGCCGCTTCGACCCCCGCCAGCGGGAGGTCTACGAGATCGTGCTGTCCGCCCATCGGGCGGCCAGCGGGGCCATGGCCCCGGGGGTTCCGTACCGGGATGCCCATTTCGCGGCGGCTCGGGTGGTCTTCGCGGGACTCAAGGCCCTGGGCCTGGCCCGGGGGGATACGGAGGAGGCCCTGGCCGCTGGCGCCCACGCCCTGTTCTTCCCCCACGGGATCGGCCACCAGATCGGCCTGGACGTCCACGACATGGAGAGCCTGGGGGAGGTCAACGTGGGCTACGACGGCGAGGCGAAGAGCCCGCAGTTCGGCCTCCGTTCCCTGCGGATGGCCAAGACCCTGAAGCCCGGCATGACGATCACCGTGGAACCGGGGGTGTACTTCATCGCGCCCCTAATCGCGAAATGGAAGGCCGAGGGCCTCCACCGGGGCTTCCTGGACTACCCCAAGATCGAGGAGTGGCTGTCCGTGGGGGGAGTCCGGAACGAGGAGGACTGGGTGGTGACGGATACGGGGGCGCGCAAGCTCGGCGGGCCCTTCGACAAGAGCGCCGGTGCCCTGGAATCCGCCGTCGGCTCGGAATGGAAGGGAGCGAAATGAGCGGAGTCCCGGACCTGGCCGTCGATCCCGCCCTGGAACCCCGGAAGATCCGGATCGGCCTGGTCTGGGGCCTGGGCCTGCCGTCCTGCGCCCCCAGCGCGGGCCCTTCCGCCTCCCTGGCGGCCCTCCTGGGCAAGGCCGCGGCGGCTGGGGAAGGGTACCTGGCCCCGGAGCGCAAGGCCGCGGTCCGCAACATGCTGCGCTTCGGGGCCTACAAGCCCGCCGGGCGCTCCAAGCCCTCCAGCGAGTACCTCCTGGCCGCGGCCCTGGCAGGGGACTTTCCCCTGGTGAACGGCCCCGTGGACGCGAACAACGAGGTCAGCCTGCGCTGGGGCTACCCCGCCAGCGTATTCGACCTGGGGAAGACGGGGCCGGAGCTCCAGCTGTCCCGGGGCCGGGCAGGGGAGAGCTTCGTCTTCAACCCCTCGGGCCAGGAGATCGACCTGGAGGACCTCATCGTCGTCCGCCGGCGGATCGACGGGGGGTGGGAAGCCTGCGGAAACCCCGTGAAAGACGCGATGGCCACCAAGGTCTTCGAGACGGCCCGGGACGTGGCCGGCGTGGTCTACGCCCCCCTCACGGATCGGAAGGCGGACCTGGAAGCCTGCGCGGCCCGGTTCGCGGAGATTCTCAAGGAGGAGTGCGGGCCCGGGAGACGGGGTGGAGATTAATCTGAGGGGAATACGGCTTGGAACCATAG
>JBFZER010000176.1:0-6086 GCA_041306765.1 Spirochaetota bacterium
TCGCGGAAAGAAACCCGGGGAGCCGTGCCTCCGGGATGGGATTCTCCATCCTCGGGTTCGCAGTCATCCTGCTTGCCGCATTTGCCCTCTCGGGCTGCTCCAACAAAATGAACATCAAGCAGGATCCCTTCTTCGACAAGTGGCAGACCCTCTCGGAGAAATCCCAGGGCAGTTCGCCCACCGCCAGGGTCCGGGAGTTCGATCTTGACACCCTGGTGGCCCGGGAGGAAGCCCGCATGAAGGAAGAGCGGGTGCAGGCCACGGCGGGTCGCCAGCTTCCGAAAGCGAAGGTCAACCTGAAGATGCGTCAGGCGGAGGTGAAAGCGGTGCTCCGGTCCCTCGCGAAGGCGGCCAACCGGAACATCCTCGTGAAGAACGAGATCAAGGGGGAGATCACCGTCGATTTCCACAACATCCCCTGGAACGAGGCCTTCGAGAGCATCCTGCGCACCCAGGGGCTGGACTACGTCTGGGACGGCGAAGTCATTCGCGTCATGACGGAGGCGGACAAGGAGCTGGACCTCAAGCGGAAGACCCAGGAGAGCGACATCCGGCGCGTGGAGCCCCTGCTGAACATCGTCGTGGCGGTGGACTACGCCTCGCCGAAGAACCTCAAGGAAAACCTGGAGACCTTCCTGACGAAGGACAAGGAAGGCAAGCCCCGGGGCTCCGTGAAGGTGGATGAACACACCAACTCCTTGGTCATCCAGGCCATCCGGGAAGACCTGACAAAGATGATCCCCGTCATCAAGAAGCTCGACAAGCCGACCCCGCAGATCCTCATCAAGGCCCACATCGTGGAGGCCTCCAAAGACGCGGCCCGGCGGCTGGGGGTTCAGTGGGGCGGTGCCTACCAGAACACTTGGGGAAAAGAGAGCTACTGGGTCACCCCCGGGGGAACCAATAACACAGGCAAAGTTCCGGCGAACCCAATCGATGGGGGGTATAACCCCCTTGGGACGGGTGGCCCTGGCGGTGCTGTAGGGTATCCCGGCCTGAGCGGCCAGGGAGTCGGTCTGAACTTTCCGGGCACGGTGCTGTCCAACGCCTCTGGCTTCGGCGCCCTGGGGCTCATGTACGGGACCATTGGCGGCAACATCCTGGAGGTTCAGCTCAACGCGATGCAGACGGACGGCAAGGTCAACATCCTCTCGAGCCCCTCCATCACCACCCTGGACAACCAGAAGGCTTACACGGAGAGCGGCGAGCGGGTTCCCTTCGAAACAACGGAAACCGACAGTGCAGGCAAAACGACCCCAACTGTCAAGTTTGAAGACGCGGTCCTACGGCTGGAGATCACCCCCCATGTCATCGACGACGTGCACTTGAAGATGAAAATCCATGTCAAAAAGGACGAGGTCGACATTAGCAGGCTTGTCCGTGGCAATCCCTATATCATAAAAAAGCAGACCGAAACGACACTGATCGTCCGGAATGATGAGACCATCGTCATCTCCGGGTTGAGCAAGCAGAAAGTCACCAAGTCCGATGCAGGACTCCCTTGGATGAAGGACGTTCCCGTTCTGGGCTGGCTCGTCAAGAGCGAGAACAAGGGCGACGCCATGGAAGAACTGCTGGTTTTCATCACGCCGAAAATCCTTTCCCAGTATCAGGCGGCCGCGGCAAAGGTGCCGGTCAATGTGGACGTGAAAGATTCAGATCCGGTCAAGTAGCAGGAAGCGTAACGGCACTTCCATATCTTCCGATGTTCAACCACGGGCCGCTCGTGCCGCAAGGTACGGGCGGTAGTGCACTATGGACTACTTCAGGATCCTTCATTTAAAAAGAGAGCCCTTCTCCAACTCGCCGGAGCCGGATTTTTTTTTCGAGTCCGACCAGCACCAGGGGTGCCTCCAGCGGCTGGAGCTCTCGATCCGCCTGCGCCGCGGCCTGAACGTCGTCATCGGCGACGTGGGGACCGGCAAGACCACGCTCTGCCGGCGGATGATCCAGCAGCTGGGATCCTCCGAGGAAGACCGCGACAAGATCAGCACCCGCCTGGTGCTGGACCCCGATTTCGGGACCCCCGCCGAGTGCCTCCAGGCGATCTCCGCGTCCTTCGGCCTGAAGGTCCCGGACGGCCCCGCCACGGAGTGGCAGCTCCGGGAGAACATCAAGAACTACCTGTACCAGAAGGGCGTGGACGAGGACAAGATCACCGTCCTCATCGTCGACGAGGGCCAGAAGCTCTCGTCCGCCTCCATCGAGATCCTCCGGGAGTTTCTCAACTACGAGACGAACGAGTTCAAGCTCCTGCAGATCGTCATCTTTGCCCAGAAGGAGTTCGAGGAGACCCTCCGGAAGCACCCCAACTTCACCGACCGGGTGAATCTCCTCTACCGCCTCCAGCCCCTGGGCTTCCGGCAGACCCAGGCCATGGTCTCCTTCCGGCTCGCCCGGGCGGGCGGTCCGGACGGGACGCCGAAGCTCTTCAGCAAGCCCGCCCTCTGGGCCGTGTATTTCGCCACCGGCGGCTTTCCCCGGAAGATCATCACCCTCTGCCACGAGGTGCTCCTGGCGCTCATCATCCAGAACCGGGCCTCGGCGGACTGGTCCCTGGTCTGGGCCTGCGCGAAGCGACTGGCCATCTACGACCGGGCCCGGCTGCGGCCGCTCAAGGCGGCCCTGGCGGTGGTGGCCCTGCTGGTCCTCGGGGGGCTCCTCCTCCAGGCCCCGGACATCACCGGGGTCTTCGGAACGGCGAAGAAGCAGGCCGCGGCGGTGATCCCGGAAGTCTCGCAGCCGGCCCAGGCGGTGACGGTGGCGGCCAAGCCCGCCGTCGAGGCGCCGCCGGCAGTCCAGATAAAACCCGCACCGTCGGCCCCGGCGGAAGCGAAGACGCTTCCCCAGAGCCTGGGCGAGATCGCCATCGACCGGGGCGGGACGGTCTGGTGGATCCTGAGCGACGTCTACGGGCAGTGGAACCTGGGCGTCTACCAGGCTTTCCAGAAGGCGAACCCGGATGTCGAAAACCTCAACCGGGTGCACGCGGGCCGGGTCCTTTACTTCCCCGCCGTCCCGGCGGCGAACCCGGCGGCCCACAAGGGCATCCGGGTCGAGATCGCCGGGGGTTCCTCCCTGAACGAGGCGTATCGCGTCTTGCGGCGGACGCAGAATCAGGTTAAGGATGCGAAACTCCTCGCCCACTGGAACGGCCGCCAGGGAACCGCCTTCTCGATCGTTTCGGGCGAGCACTTCCAGGACGAGGCATCCGCGAAAGGCTACATCCGGAAACTCCCCGCCCCGCTCCGGAACGGGGCCCGGGTCTTGAACGGCGCGTGGGAGTCCGACACGGTTTTTTTCTCTCAGCTTTAAAGGAAAGAGGGGATCGACATGAGAGTGAAAAAGAGATTGGGTGAACTGCTGGTGGAAAACAACATCCTCACGGCGGAGCAGCTTTCGACCGCGCTTTCCGCCCATAAAAGAACGGGGATGAAGCTGGGCCAGTACCTGATCCGCCAGGGGATCGTGAACGAGAACCAGGTGATCGACCTCCTGAGCCGCCAGTTGAAGATCGACCAGTACCGCCCGGACCAGTACCCCGTCGACCCGGCGCTGGCCAACCTGATCCCCTCGGAATTCGCCCAGAAGAACCAGGTCATCCCGCTGAAGAAGCGGGGCCGCCTGCTGACCGTGGCCCTGACGGATCCCCTGGACATCAACGTCCTGGACGCCCTGGAGGTGACCACGGACTCGGAGGTGGAGCCCGTCATCTGCTCGGAGCGGGAGTACAACCAGCTCTTCAACAGCGTCTACGGATCCCAGACCGGCCTGAGCACGGTCCTGGAGACCATCGACACGGAATCGGACGTCCAAGCGGAGAAGGAGCCGGACCAGTCGGACGTCCAGGTCTCCTCCCTCCAGGACATGGCCGTGGAGGCCCCGGTCATCCGCCTGGTGAACTCCATCTTCAGCCAGGCTGTCCGCGAGGGGGCCAGCGACATCCACATCAGCCCCCAGCAGCACAACGTTTCCCTCCGGTTCCGGATCGACGGCAAGCTCCAGGAGGTCCCGTCGCCGCCGAAGTCCCTGGCGCTGCCCATCACGGCGCGCATCAAGATCCTGGCCGGGATGGACATCACCGTGACGCGCATTCCCCAGGACGGGCGCTTCACCCTGAAGATGGAAAACCGGGAGATCAACGTCCGCGCCTCCGCCTTGCCCACGATCTACGGGGAGAACGTGGTGCTGCGCCTCTTGGACATGAGCGCCGGCGTCTACACCCTGAACCGCCTGGGCATGTATGACGACGACCGGATCAAGATCGAATCCATGAGCCTCAAGCCCTACGGGATGATCCTCAGCACGGGGCCCACGGGAAGCGGAAAGAGCACCAGCCTCTATGCCATCCTGAACGAGATCAACCGGCCCGACATCAACATCATCACCCTGGAGGACCCCGTCGAATACCGGGTCAACAACATCCGCCAGGTCCAGCTCAACCGCAAGGCCGGCATGACCTTCGCCAGCGGCCTCCGTTCCATCCTGCGGCAGGACCCGGACGTCATCATGGTGGGCGAGATCCGGGACTCCGAGACGGCCGCCATCGGCGTCCAGGCGGCCCAGACGGGCCACCGGGTCCTCAGCACCGTCCACACCAACGACGCCGCCGGGGCCGTCACCCGCTTCATCGACATGGGGATCGAACCGTTCCTGGTGGCCTCCGTCCTTTTGGTCTCCTTCGCCCAGCGTCTCGTCCGGACCATCTGCCCCTACTGCAAGGAGCCCTACCAGCCCACCCAGAAGGCCCTGGCCGCCTGGGGGCTGGAGAACGTCCAGAACGCAACCTTCATGCGGGGCAAGGGCTGCTACCAGTGCCTCAACACGGGCTACAAGGGCCGGACCGGCGTCTTCGAGGTCCTGGCAAACGACGAGATGGTCCAGGACATGATCCTCAGGAAGGAATCCGCCCAGGACATCACCCGGGCCGCGGTGGCGGCGGGGAAGATGCGGACCCTGAAGGACGACGCCAAGGCCAAGGTCCTGGCGGGAATCACCACCCTGGAAGAGGCCGCCTCTTCCGTCATGGTCTGAGGAGCAAGGGAGGAGCGCCATGCCCCAGTTCGCCTACCAGGCGATCAACGAAAACGGAGCGACCGTCTCGGGAACCATCGAGGCGGAATCGCCGGAGACGGCCAACAACATGCTGATTGCCCGGGGGTACATTCCCGCCCGGATATCCGCGGCGGGAAGCTTGGCGGAAACCGGGTTCGTGGCCAGGCTGAACGACATGTTCGGCTCCGTCAAGCCACAGGAGTTGATTCTTTTCACGAAGCAGTTGCGGACCATGCTCATGGCAGGGATTCCCATCATCCGCCTCCTCCAGGTCCTGGAGGCCCAGACCCAGAACAAGATTCTCAAGAAGGTCATCGCCCAAGTGGGCGCCGACATCAAGCAGGGATCGACCCTTGTGGATGCCCTGGAAAAGCACCCAAAGGTTTTCTCGCCGCTCTATCGGAGCATGGTAAATGCCGGTGAAATAAGCGGAACCGTTCCGGACATCTTGGACCGCCTGGGTTACATCCTGGAACATGAATTCAGGATCAAGTCGGACATCAAGGCGGCCCTGCAGTACCCGATCATCGTCCTTGTGGCCTTGAGCGTTGCTTTCATCGTCCTGCTCACCTTTGTCATCCCGAAGTTTGTTGGCATTTTTGCCAAAGCCGGGCTCACCCTCCCGTGGCCGACAAAAATTGCCATGCTTCTGTACCAATTCCTGCACAATTATTGGTATCTCCTTTTGGCCGGCATTGTTTTGGCCATCTTCCTGCTGAGGAATTTCTTCAAGACGGGAAAAGGTAAATTGATGCGGGACACCCTGCTCCTGCAAATTCCCCTCATGGGACCCCTCTTTCAGAAAGCGGCGATGTCCCGATTCGCCAGCATTTTTTCCATCCTCCAGGCCAGCGGGGTCCAAGTCATGACCACGATGAAGGTTCTCATCGGAACGATCGGGAATGCCGCGATCGCCAGGGAATTTGAGCGCATCCAGGAAATGATGCAGCAGGGCCAGGGAATCGCGGCACCGCTACGATCGGCCAAATTCTTCCCCCCCATGGTGGTCGACATGGTGGCCATCGGAGAGG
>JBFZER010000177.1:0-8286 GCA_041306765.1 Spirochaetota bacterium
GTACTGGATGGCCCCCGGGAACCGGTATGCGGTCCGGACTGCCCAGTCCCCGCGCCCCGCGGCGAAGGCCTTGAAGGGGGTGCCCTCCAGGTCGACCAGGGCCTTTCGGATGACGGGCTTCTGGGAGCCGTGGCGCCGCTCCAGGTTCATCATCATGGTAAGGGGGGCGCCGCCGGCTATCCATTCCCCGGCCTTGGCCGTCAGGTTGCGCACCGAGGAGATGTAGCCCGTCAAGCCCGAGGCGATCAGTGCGAAGGCCGTGAATCCCAGGGAGTAGCAGTAGTCCGCGTCGAAGTTGGACGGGAAGGCGCAGCGGCCTTCGTAGCCGAAGAAGTGGTTCTGCCAGCTGAACTTGCCCTTGTAGGTCCCCGCGGCCTTCCTCTCGGCCAGGCGCTTCTCGACCAGGGCGATGAGGAGCTTTTCGGTCTCGATCCGGGAGACCTGGACGTTTCCGTGGGGGTCGCGGTCCATGATCAGCTGGAGCTTGATCTCCCCGGGAAGGCTTCGGTAGAGGGCGGCGGAATCCGCGGACAGGCGTGCGGCCACGAACTCGACCCGGGCGGCCGGATCGGACAGGGCCGCGAAGGCCTGGGCCTGGGCGGCCAGGAGGTCGTTCAGCTGGGCGATCAGGACCTTGAACTCCGGCACGAATTCCACCAGGCCCTCGGGGACCAGGACCACTCCGAAGTTCTCCCCCTTCTCCGCCCGGGCGGCCGCGGCGTCGCAGATGTAGTCGGTGATGCGGGAGAGGGTCCAGCCCTCGGCCTCCACCTCCTCGGAAACCAGGGCCACGTTGGGCCGGCACTGGAGGGCGCACTCCAGGGCGATGTGGCTGGCGGACCGCCCCATGAGCTTGATGAAGTGCCAGTACTTCCGGGCGCTGGCTGCGTCCCGTTCGATGTTCCCGATCAGTTCGGAATAGGTCTTCACCGCGGTGTCGAACCCGAAACTGGTCTCGATGTACTCGTTCTTGAGATCCCCGTCTATGGTTTTCGGTACGCCGATGACCGAAACCTTCCGGCCCCGGGCCGCGAAGTACTCCGCCAGGAGGGCGGCGTTCGTGTTGGAGTCGTCCCCGCCGATCACGACCACCGCGTCCAGGCCCCGGTTCCGGACCGCGGCTTCGGCCTTCTCGAACTGCTCGGGGGATTCGATCTTGTCGCGCCCCGAGCCAATGATGTCGAAGCCCCCGGTGTTCCGGTAGTGCTCCAGCAGCTCCGCCGTTATCTCCACGGCCCTGTCGTTCACCAGTCCTCCGGGACCGCCCGCAAAGCCGATCAGCCGGGATTCCGGACTGCCTTTCTTGAGCCCGTCGAAGAGCCCCGCTATCACGTTGTGGCCCCCCGGTGCCTGTCCGCCGGACAGGATGACCCCCACGGTCAGGTTGCGCTTCATGCCGGGATTCGAGCCCTCGACGAATCGGGCGACGGGTTTGCCGTAGGTGTTGGGAAACAAGGCCCGGATGCCCTCGGGATCCGATACGGCCCGGGTGGGTTCGCCCAGGGAAAGGGCCATCCGGTCCACGCTCCCGCGCAGGACGGCGGGCAGCTTGGGTTCGTACCGGTAGCGGATTTTCTGGAGGGGGGATTCGTCCATGGGGTGCTCCTTCCATGCTATGGGGTTCCCGTGGTCGCGCGAAGGCGGCTCGGCAGGATTTCGGCTAGGAGTCTAGCGCATGCGGGAAGGATAGGGAAGACGCGGTCTCAGGAGGACGGGGCTTCCTTGGATAGGTTCTTGATCTCTTCCGGGGTCATGGGCCGGAGTATCCGGACCCCGGTTTCCGCGGTGCGGGCGATCAGGTCCTTGCCGTCGGGAGTGCGCATCCCCACGATCTGCACGACCGGGAAGCGCGGGTTCTCCGGGTTGACGTCCACGACCTGGGCGGGCTTTCCGTTGGTCAGCAGGACGTAGGAGCCGATCGGATAGATCGACAGGGAATAGACGAGGGCGCGGATCACGGTGTCGTCGTACTTCTTCCCCTCGTTCTTCAGCAGGTCCACCATCCCGGAATACCCGTCCCGGGCTTCCCGGAACGGCCGGCTGGCGGTTACGGCATCGAAGGAACAGGCCACGGCGATGATGCGGGAATACAGGGATATCTTGTCACCGGAGATCCCTCGGGGGTATCCGGCCCCGTTCATCCGCTCATGGTGCTCCAGGGCGGCCAGGCTGATGGCAAGGGGAACCTGCTTTTCCTTGAGCACGTTGTACCCGAGGATGGGGTGCGCCGTGATGGACTTGCGCTCCGCGGGGCTCAGTTGGCGGCTGGCCATGTACAGCTGGGGCGGCAGGCGCACCATGCCGATCTCGTGGAGCAGCGCAGCCGTCCCCAGTTCTATCAGCCGGTGGTTCGGAAGCTTGAGGGCGGAACCCACCACGATGGAGAGCACGGTTGTGCGGGTCGAGTGGGATACGAGGTAATTGGAGTGAGGCTGGACCAGGGACTGCACCCGCAGGATGAACCGGCGGTTTTCCGCGATGACCTCGCACAGGGACTTTATCCGGACGGAAACCTCCGCCAGCACCAGTTCGTTCTTGGTGACGTAGCGGTCGTAGATGGATTCCACGAAGGAGGCGAACTGCCCGTAGAAGGACCGGACGTACTCCATCCGATCTCCGTCTCCGGCGTTCACCGCGATGACGGGCTGGCCGTTCTCCGCGGAAGCCTCCCCTGCCTCCTCCGACTCGGCGAGGGGGATGATCTGCTGGGGGACGCCCTCGGTGAAGACCGTACGGTAGCCCCATTCGATGAGGTGGTTGATGAGGGTGCGGGTCACGGGGGTTTCGGTGCTCAGAAGGAGGTAGTCCTGATCCAGAAGGACGGGCTTGGAGAAATAGGTATCCTGCTCAAGATCCTTGACGGGTATCTCGTTCATGTTCCCCATTGACCCCCCGAATCCTTCATACTAGACTACCGTCGAGGTTCCCGGCAAGCCTGGTTCCCGAGCCGATCGACGCTTGGAATTAGAGCACCCCGTATACCTTTCGGAGCGTTCCCGCATGAAGTTTAAGACAATTTTCTATCTTTTCAACGCCGTCGTCGCGTTCTCCTTTCTCTTCATATTCCTCTTTCCCCTCCTCGTCCTGGGGGGGGGATACGCCGCGGGGTTCTGGAAGTCCAACTGGTTCCTGGGCGTCTTCTTCCTGGTCATACTCGGCGTTCTGAACGGTTTCTTCTTCTCCAACTGGAAACTTTTCGAGTTCGTGGAGCGCGAGGACTGGACCGCCCTGACCGCCTGGCTGGACGGAAGGATCTTCGGGAAGGGCCTCGTTCGGATCCAGCATGTCCGGCTCTACGTGAACGCGGCCATGCTCCGCTCCGACCTGGCGGCCATCGACCGGCTGGAGACCTTTCTCCGGGAAAAGAAACCGGCCCTCCTGCGCAGGCTCGCGGTCCTGTTCGGGGTAGGGTACCTGCTCCGGAACGAGGCGGACTCCTGCCTGGCCTTCTTCGAGCCCTACCTGGAGTCCCCGGAGGTCGAGTCCCGGGGTTGGCTCTGGCTGGACTATTCCTTCAACCTCGTCCTGAGGAACCGGGCACCCGAAGCCCTCCCCTGGCTCGGTCGGGCCGCCTCCCAGAGGGATCCCGTCCTGACCCTGCTGGCCGCGTACATGGCGGCCAATCTCGTCGCTCCGGCCCTGCCCGCCGGGGCCGACCGGGACGCGGCCCTCGCGACCGCGGAGGGGTACCGCGGGGGTCTGCGGAAACGGTTCGACGCCGAGCGCTGGAGCCGGGAAGTCGAGAAAGCCAAGAACGACGTCCACGTCGTCATCCTGTCCCGCCTGATCGACGACGCCGGCCTCTGGCTCTTCGACCGGGCGGCCGCGGCGGAAAAAACCGACGACCCGACGCCCTCGGCCTGACTTCGCCCTTCCCGGGCTTTCGCGCGGTAAGGATTCCCCTCCGCCCCGCCGAGAATAATAACCGGATGAGACTCAAGCGCTCCCTGGCCCCCATTCTCCTTCTCTCGCTCGCGGCATTCGCTCCGCGGGCGGAACCCCTGGTGCACGTGCTCCGGAAGGGAGAGACGATCTACGGCGTGGCCCGTACCTATGCCGTCCCCTACGAGGCGATCCTGGCGGCCAACGGGATCGCGGACCCGCGCAAGGTACTTCCCGGAACACGGCTGGTGATACCCCTCACCCACAGGGTGGCCAAGGGCGAGACCCTCTACGGAATCGCGCGGACCTACGGCGCCGCCCTGGATGACATCCTCCGGGCGAACAAGCTTACGTCGGGCTCGGTCATCAAGCCCGGAGATCTCCTGGTGATTCCCGGGGGAACCCCTCCCAACGCGGCAGCCGTTCCGACTCCGCCGACGGCTGCGGCACCGCCCCCCCCGGGCGACGGGGGTGCCGGGTCTCCCCCGCCGGGGGGGACGGGAACGGCCCTGAAGCCGCCGGCCAAGCCTCCCGCGGGCGGACCCTGGCCCGCCCAGGGGGACGCGGTGTACCTGGACGGCAAGCTCTTCGGAGTGGGAATCCGGACGGCGGAAAACGCCCCGATCCGCGCCGTCCGCTCGGGCACCGTGATCTCCGCCGGGCCTTTCCGGGGTTACGGCCGGGTCGCCTTCGTCCAGGCCAAGGACGGGCTCGTGTACGTCTACGGCGGCGCCCAGACCCTGGGCGTCAGAATCGGGGAACCCGTCCGCCCGGGGAGCGAGATCGGCCGGGTCGGGATCGACCTGAAGGAGGGGCGGCCCATCGCGTATTTCCTGGTTTTCAAACAGGGTAACCCCCTGGATCCCGCCAAGGTTCCCCGGGAATGAGGGGGTCCCGAAAGACTTGAATTTCGACATACTGAGAATAAATTTTGATATTTTGTAAATATGAAGTAAAATAATGTTTGGTTTTTTTGTCAGGTGCGATATATTCATGCTCACTCTAGAGGGCTACGCCAATTCGGCTGTCCTCCGGGGTGGATACCAGGAAGGGAGCGAACATGGGTGAGAGCGCCTTCCCGATGCGTACCGCGGTCAAGAAGAAAAAGACTACGCCCGCCTTCATCCTGAAGAAACACAAGAAGCAGAAGCACCCCAGGGAAACGGATCCCCTTGCCCTGTACCTCAAGCAGATCTCCCGGTATCCCCTCCTGACCGCGGACGAGGAACTCGCCCTGGGCGAGCGTATCGTGCGGTCCCGGGCGGCGGTCCTCCAGATCGACGAGGAGGGCAAGCAAGGGAATATCCCGCCGAAACGCGCCGTGGAGCGAACGGAATCGGATCGGGAACTGGTGCATTGCAAGAACCGGATGATTTCGTCAAATCTCCGCCTGGTCGTCTCCATCGCCAAGAATTACCAGCACCGGGGGCTTTCCCTTCTCGACCTCATCGACGAGGGAAACATCGGCCTCATCGAGGCCGTGGAGCGTTTTGACTATACGCGGGGCTGCCGGTTCTCGACCTACGGCACCTGGTGGATCCGGCAGGCCATCATCAAGAGCCTCGCGGACAAGGGCCGGGTCATCCGCATCCCCATCCACATGCTCAACACCATCAAGAAATGCTACTTCGTGGCCAAGCAGCTGACCCAGGAGCTCGGGCGCGACCCGAACCCCGACGAGCTGGCGGCCAAGCTGGGCATGGATTCCCGCAAGGTCAAGGAGATCATGAAGCTATCCCAGGAGACCGCTTCCCTGGATACGACCGTGGACGAGGATAACGTCACCCACCTGTCCGACCTGATCAAGGACGAGACGGCGGTGGAGCCCTTCGAGGAAGTGTTCTCCATGACCCTGCAGGACACCCTGGGCAGCGTGCTCAAGAACCTGAACCAACGGGAAATGACGATCATCACCCTGCGTTACGGCCTGAACGGGGAGGGCCCCCGCACCCTGGAGGAGACGGGAAAGATCCTGGGCATCACCCGGGAGAGGGTCCGGCAGATCCAGGAAAAGGCCATCCAGAAACTGAAGGAGCTCCAGCAGCTGTCGGAGTATCAGGAGCAGTACTGAGATGTGAACCGTAAAGGGTGGACAGTGGACGGAAGTGAATCGAGAATTCCGATCCTGCTCCGCGCCTAGGCGTTGAAATTCGCGGTGCGCTGAGGCCGCTTCCGTCCACTGTTTACCTCAATTTCCCCGCAAGTTCCGCGTATCCCCTTTTTCCCGCCGCGTCCGCAGCCGTGTCCCCCGCGGAGTTCCGGGCGCCCCGGTCCGCGCCCAGTCCCAGCAGGTATTCCGCGGCCGCCGAGTTTCCGGCCTGGGCCGCGTAGTGCAGGGGCCGATTTCCCAGGAGATCCCGGGCATTGACATTGGAAGCGGAGACCACGGACCCCAGGGCCTCGGTGCCCGCGGCCATGGCCAGGGACAACGGCGAGTTCCCGTCCCGGTCCCGGGCGAAGATATCCGCTCCGCCTGCGACCAGGCGACGCACGATCTCGGCGTAACCCTGGCTAACCGCCGCGTGAAGGACGGTCGACCCGGATCGGTCGCGGTCTCCGGTACGCGCCCCGGCGGCCAGGGCGATGTCAACGAAGCCGACGGAAGGTTTGGCCTCCAGGATCACCCGGAGCACGGACCTGCCGTCGGAATCCACGGAACGTACGGCCTCGCCGGAAAGAAGGGCCCGGAGGACCTCGGTACCCCGTCCCAAAGCCAGGGTCAGAGGCGTCTCGCCGGCGAAGTTGCGGGCGTGGATATCGGCGCCCTTCGCGATCAGGTCCGGGATGACGTTCGTGCGGTCCGAGGCAACGGCCTCGTGAAGGGCCGTGGATCCCCCGTCCCCCCGGGCGTTCGGAGAGGCCCCGGAGGACAGCAGAAGGCGAACCGAGTCCAGGTCTCCGAAGCCCGAGGCGTCGTGAAGGGGGGTGCGGCCCGCGTCGCTTCGGGCAGAGGGATCCGCTCCCCGTTCCAGGAGCCAGCGCACGGCCGAGGCATCCTGTCTCCGGACGGCCTCGAAGACGGGGGACGCCCCCGCGAAGTCCCGGGCGTTCAGGTCGGCACCCGCCAGGACCAGGGCTTCCATGCTGCGGCGGGCGTTCCAGTACACCGCCTGGTGCAGGGGAGTGGCGCCGGTCAGGTCCCGGGCCGAGAGATCCGCGCCCGCGGACACCAGGGCCCGGATGCTGTCCGGGGCGTCCTTGCGCACCGCGGAGTGGAGGGGGGTCTGTCCGTCCGCGTTGCGGGCTTCCGGGGAAGCCCCGACGGTGATCAGGAAGGCCGCGGCCCGGGCCAGCCCTTCGGAAGCGGCGAAATGCAGGGGGGTGTTGCCGGCTCCGTCCCGGGACGCCAGGACGTTTTCCGTGAAGAACCAGCGCTTGGGATTGGAGGGGGCAGCCAGGGCGATGCCCAGGGGGGACTCTCCCTTCACGTTCGCTGCGTAGATGTCGGTGCCGGCGGACAGGAGCGCCAGGGAGGAATCCGTCTGGTCCGTCCGGACCGCGATGTGGAGGGGAGTGTCGCCGGCGTTGTTCCGGGTGGAGGGATCCACGCCGCGTTCCATCATCAGGACCAGGGTTTCGGGGATGGCCTTCAGGGTCACCGCCGCATGAAGGAGGCCGTTGCCCGAGTCGTCCCGGGAACGGACCGTGCCGGGGGTGAGCAGGGGATCCACCGCCTCGGGTCCGATGGAGACCGCGGCCGAAAGGGGCGTCAACCCGGTGCTGTTGCGCGCGAAGACGTTGGCGCCCTTCTCCACCAGGAAACGGCTCCAGTCGGGGCGCATCTTCCGGACAGCCAGGGCCAGGGGCGTGTCGCCCTCCGCGTTGGCGGAGTCGACGAAGGCTCCCGCGTCCAGGAACAGGGGCGCGGTATCCGCCCCGTAGCCCAGCTGGACCGCCACGTGGAGAGGGGTGTTTCCGCTGCGGTCTTTCAGCGAGGGGTCCGCCTTGTTCCGGACCAGTAGCTCCACCCCCTCGCGCCGTCCCGTCTCGGGCAGGGCGATATGCAGGGCCGTGTTGCCGAAGCCGTCCCGGGCGTTCGGGTTGGCTCCCCGGGCCAGGAGCAGTTCGGCGATGTCGTAACGCCCGGCTCGGACCGCTTCGTGCAGGCTGGTGGCCCCGGCCGCGTTCTTGAGGTCCACCGGAACCTTTTCGTCCAGGAAATATTCCGCGAACCCCTTCAGGTTGTTCCGCACCGCCCGGTGCAGGACCGTGTCGCCCTCGGAGAACCGGGGACGGGCCCAGTCCCCGGAACGGGCGGCCAGGATGAACCACTCGAAATCCCCGAAGCCCGGCGCCGCCCCCCGGAGGACGAGGAGCCGGGATATCTGGGCGCTTTCCTTGCGGGAGGGGTGCAGGAGGGCGCAGTCCAGGGCGGTCCGCCCCGCGTTGTCCCGGATGGAGAGG
>JBFZER010000178.1:0-3058 GCA_041306765.1 Spirochaetota bacterium
GGGTTTGTATTACTATTATAGTAAGATAGGAAACCCATGAGCGGGTGTTGGCGGCCCGGACCGCGAACCACGGTTTTCTCCCTCGTATCCCCGGCCGGCGGACACCCGCGGAGGAACCCGGATCCATACCTTGGGAGAGCGGATCGCCGCAGACTCGGCGATGGGAGGTTCCATGAAAGACTTGGTTCACGACACGATCGAGCTCGAGTTCCGGTTCGACGCGGCTCGACAGGAGGTTTTCGAAGCCCTGACCCGGGGGATCGGCTCCTGGTGGTCCCACGCCTTCCGGGAAGGCTCCACGGTGAGCCTGGACCCCCGGCCCGGGGGCGCCTTCGGGGAGGCCTGGCCCGGCGGGGGAGCCCTGTATGCCGTGGTCCGTCACCTCGACCCCCCGGGGATCCTGGTCCTGGACGGACCCATGGGCATGGAAGGCGCTGTCGCGGCCTCCATGGAGTACACCCTGGAGTCCGACGGGTCCGGCACCCGGCTTCGCCTGGTCCACGACATCCTGGGCCGCATCGATCCCGGCACGGTGGCCGACTACCGCTCGGGCTGGGAGGCCGTTCTCGGCGGCAGCCTGAGGGATTACCTGGCGGGGAGATAAGGCCGCAAAGTCCGCGATTGTCGTCCGCCGTCGGACGCGGTATGTTCCTGGCATACCGACCGGAGGAGTCCTCATGCAAACTGTCGCAGCCGATCACGGTCGCTCCGAGGCTTCCGCTGCTTCCCCCCTCGATCCGTCCCCCGTCCAGGTATTCGGAGAGCTTGAACTGGCGGACCGCCTGGGCCGGGGAGAGCCCGTGCGCAGCTGCCTGGTGTCCATCGGCAACCCCAAGGCTTTCCTGTCCCCGATCCGGCCGGGCACCCGGGTCCCGCGGCTCTTCCGGGAGCGCTTCGACCGGGTCCTGCGGCTGGCTTTCTTCGACCTGGACGACCTGAGCCAGCTTGGGCGCATGCGGCCCCGGCGGATCGCGGAGCTCCGGGACGTCGAGCGGATCGTGCGGTTCTACGAGGATACCCGGGCCGGGACGGACGGCTGGACGGTCCACTGCTGGCAGGGGCTCTCCCGGTCCCCCGCCGTGGCCCTGGGCCTCCTGTACCTTGTCCGGGGGGACGAGGCCGCCGCAGCGGCGGAGCTACGGCGGATCCGTCCCGAGGCCCGGCCGCTCCAGCGGGTTGTCGCCCTCTTCGACCAGGTTCTGGGCTCCCGCCTTTCCGAGGTGAACGAGGGGATCCGGGCGGCTCGCATCGAGGAGATGAAGGCCGAGCTCGACCTCACGGCGGACATGCTCCTGGAGGAGTTGCCGGCCGTGGAGGGGTGAGGGCGGCCGTCCTTACAGCCTGGCCCAGCAGGGCCGCCGCCCGTGAAGGTGTCACAATCTTCATGACAGCATTTGGATTGAAGAATCTCCGATAATCCGATATAATCCGATTATCGGAGTTTCCATGATCATCGTATCCACCACCGAATTCTCGAAGAATCTCAAGACCATGCTGGACAGCCTGGAGTTCCGGGGGGAGGAGATCATCCTGACCCGGAGCCGTCACGCCATAGCCCGAATCCTTCCCGGCTCGCCCTACCTGACGGCCCAGCAGGCGATGGGGGACCTTCACAGGACGATCCCCGAGGACGCCGGGGCTTCCTGGGCCGCGGAAAGCCGGATTCCCGGGACTCTCGAGGAGCTGCGGGACCCATGGGCGTGATCGTCGATACCTGCGTCTGGGTGGACGTCGAAAGGGGGCGCCTGTCCCCCGCGGACGTCCAGGCCCGGACGGGGACAGAGCCGGTTTTCATGTCGCCGGTGACCATCGCGGAGCTGAGCTTCGGGGTTTCCATGGCATCGACTCCGGATATCCGGCAGAAGCGCTTGGCGGCCCTGGAAAAGCTCAGGAAGAAACCCGTCCTGATCATCGACGAGGAAACCGGGGCGATATTCGGGCACCTCGCGGCGGAACTTCGCAAGATGGGCAGGGCCGCAGAGTACAGGGTCCAGGATCTTTGGATCGCCAGTCAGGCCATCCAGCATGGTTTTCCCGTGCTCACCCGGAACGTCAAGGATTTTGAGGATATCCCGGGATTGACCCTGCTCTGATCGCTATTGAAGTCCGCCCTGCCGGAGGGCCGTCCCCCGTACAGCCTCCCCCAGGAGAGCCGCGGCCCGGGAGGGGACGGCCCCCTCCCGCCCGCAGAGCCGGAGCGGAAGGGGCGGCAGGATGCCGTCCAGGTACCGGACCGCGAGTCCCGCGGGCAGGCGGGTCGTTCCCAGGACCGGGACGATCGCGGTGCCGAAGCCCCGTTCCGCGTAGGACACCAGGCTACCGACGCTGGGAAGTTCCAGGACCGCCTCCACGGGCCCCAGCCGGCTCTCCACGTAGGACCGGAGGTCGATTCCCTTCTCGAACAGGAGCAGGGGCTCCCGGGCCAGGTCCTCGGAACGGGGGCTTGCCGCGGCCTCGGCGCCCTCGGCGGCCGTCGATTCCGCGGCCCGGCCCTTTCGCCTGCGCGAGAGGGCCGCGAAGCGCACCGTGCCCACGGTCTCGAATCTCAGCCTCGGGTTTCCCCCGGGCAGCCAGCCCAGGCCCAGGTCCGCCCGGCCGTCCAGGACCGCCCGCAGGATTCCCTCGGAGGGGCGATTGAGCAGGGTGACCCGGACCCTGGGGTGCCGGGCCCGGAAGGGACCCAGGACCGGGGGAAGGAACCCTTCGATGACCGCCAGGCCCGCGGCCAGGGTCACCCGTCCCCGGGGCTCGCCGTCCCCGGAGCGCAGCTCCGCCTCCAGGGCGTCCGCCTCCTCCAGGAGCCGCAGGGCCCGGGGATAGAGCTCCCGTCCCCGTTCGGTCAGGGCCGGGGGCGGCAGGGACCGATCGAAGAGGGGGCCCCCGAGTTCGTCCTCCAGCTTGCGTACCTGGGCGCTGACCGCGGGCTGGGTCCGGAGCACCCGCCCCGCCGCCCGGGTGAAGCCCCCCTCCCGCACGACCTCCACGAAACAGCGCAGGGCGAAGAAATCCATGATCCCTCCCGCCGGTCCGGCCACCGGACGATCCGTTCCGATCATAA
>JBFZER010000179.1:0-19772 GCA_041306765.1 Spirochaetota bacterium
GACGCGGGTTACGCTATCTTCGACATGGTCCGCTTCGTGAAGCCCCCGGTGTTCATGATCGGGATGGGACTGGTGGCCAGCGCCGGCGCCCTGATCCTCCTGGCCGCCCCCAAGGAGCGGCGCATAGGCCTTCCGAACTCCCACTACCTCATCCACCAGCCCCTTTCGGGACTGCGGGGGGTGGCCACGGACATCGAGATCCATGCCCGGGAGATCGAGCGCACCCGGGAGCGGATCAACAAGCTGATCGCCCAGGAGACGGGACAGGACCTGGAGCGGGTCAAGAAGGATACGGACCGGGACTACTGGATGACCGCGGACGAGGCGGTGGCCTACGGCCTGATCTCCCGGACCGTGACCCGTCGGGACGAACTGTAGGGCATGGATCTCCGGAGGATCGCCGCGGCCCTGCCGGGCGCCTACCCGGGTCTGCCTCCGGAGGCGGCGGCGGGCCGCCCCGTGTACCGGGGAAAGGTCCGGGACGTCGTGGAGGGGGCCGAGCGCCTGCTCCTGGTAGCCAGCGACCGGATTTCCGCCTTCGACCGGGTGCTTTCCACCATCCCCTTCAAGGGCGAGGTGCTTACCCGGGTCTCCGACTGGTGGTTCGCCCGGACCTCGGACATCGTTCCCAACCACCTGGTTCCTCCCTCCGAGCTCGGGGGGCGCGATCCGACGGCGGAAACCGGCCGGGCCTGCCTGGTGCGGAGGGCGGAGATGGTGAGCGTGGAGGTGGTGGTCCGGGGATTCCTCGCGGGCTCCGCCTGGCGGGACTACCAGGCGGGGCGCCCCGTTTCCGGCATCTGTCTCCCTTCCGGGCTGGCCCGGGACTCGGAATTCCCGGAACCCCTCCTCACCCCCTCCACCAAGGAGGCCTCCGGCCACGACCGGCCCGCGAGCGGCCGGGACCTCGTCCTCTCCGGACGGGTGGACCCGGACCTCTGGGACCAGATCGCCCGGACCGCCCGGGCCCTGTACCTCCGGGGCCGCGAGGTCGCCCGGGAGCACGGACTTATCCTGGTGGACACGAAGTACGAGTTCGGCGTGCTGGACGGCCGCCTGGTCCTGGCGGACGAAATCCACACCCCCGATTCCAGCCGCTACTGGCGGCTCCCATCCGCCTCCGGCCCGGCGCCGGGACTCCGACGGGAACTGGACAAGGAGAGCTTCCGCCGCTGGCTTGCGGAGCAGGGCTTCACGGGTGACGGGGAGTCCCCGGAGATCACCGAGGGCATCCGCGTCGAGACCGCGGCCCGGTACGTGGAGGCCTTCGAGGCCGTCACGGGCGAGGATTTCGAGCCGGTTTCCCTCCCGGCGCAAGCGCGGGACGAACTGCTGGCGGAGTGGGCCTCAGCCGTCTGAAGACGACTCCGGAGGTCCGACATGCGAAGTATCCATTTCGGCGCAGCCGCGGCTCCGGCCGCGGTCCTGGCCGTCCTCGCCCTCTGCTCCTCCCGCTGTTCCTTCCTCGAACTTCCCCATGCGGACGTGACGGTCCTGTCATGGAACCTCCAGACCCTCTTCGACGACCGGGACGACGGCGCCGAGTTTCCCGGCTGGTCCGTATCCGCGGGGCAGTGGGACACGGAGGGGTACCGGACCCGGCTGCGGAACTTCGCCAAGGCCGTGGCGGCTGCGGGGGGAGCGGACGTCCTGGTCCTCCAGGAGGTCGAGAACCGGAGGGTCGCGGAGGACCTGGCGGACCTCCTGCCCGGGACCTGGCCCACCCGTATCGCCGCGGGGGACGACGGAGCGGCCCTGCGCTGCGCCGTGCTCTCGCGGTTCCCGGCGGTATCCGCCCGGGCACACTCCGTGGGCGCCGGTCCCGGCGTGAGGCCGGGGGATCTCAGGCCCCTTCTGGAGGTGGTACTGGACGTGGACGGGGTCCGGCTCACGGTCCTGGCGGCCCACTGGAAAAGCAAGCTCGGAGGGGCCCAGGCCACGGAGCCCGCCCGCCGGGCCCAGGCCGCCCTGGCCGCCCGGCGGATCTCCGAGATCCTGGCGGAAGATTCGGCCGCGGAGGTCCTGCTGGCGGGGGACCTGAACGAGAACCCCGACGAGTGGCTGAGGGTCGGGGAAGCCTGGCCCACGGCCCTCCTGCCCGCGGACTGCGCGGCCCGGGCGGGGTTCTGGACGGACCGGATCCTGGTGGCTTCGGATCCGGCCGGCGCGGGCCGTTTCCCGGACGGGCTGGCCCTCTGGAGCCCCTGGGAGGAGGCGGGGGGCTGGAGCTACGTCCACGAGGGCGTGGAGGAGCGAATCGACCATGTGCTCCTGGTTCCCGGGCTCCTGGACGGTCGCGGCCTTTCCTTTTCGGCCTTCTCCTCCGAGCCCGGACCCGAGCTTCTGTCCGACGACGGGACGCCCCGGGGCTGGGACTCCCGAAACCGTGAGGGCTATTCCGATCACCTGCCCCTGCGCCTGGAACTGGGACGACACTGAACGGATCCGAGCGTCCGGGCGTAGCGCACCCGCGAATCCCGGCGAGGCGGCGGGCGTCCCGACGGATCTCCGACCGCGTATGGCCAAGGACCGGCCGCCCGGGGTACAATCCCCCGGATATGTCCGATTCCAAGCCCCTCATCGTGCAGAGCGACATGAGCCTGCTCCTGGACGCCCACGATCCGGGCTTCGAGGCGGCCCGCGAGGACCTGGGGCCCTTCGCCCAGCTGGAGAAGAGTCCCGAGCACTTCCACTCCTACCGCATCACCCCCCTCTCGCTCTGGAACGCCGCGGCCGCGGGCTTTTCCGCTGAGGACGCGGCGGAGGTCCTTGCCCGGTGGGCCCGGTACGAGGTGCCCCAGAGCGTGCTGTACTCGATCCGGGAGATCACCTCCCGGTTCGGAAAGCTGCTTCTGCGGGAAGGGGAGTCGGACGGGGAACTCCTCCTGACCTGCGAGGACCGGCGGGTGGCCGCGGAGATATCCTCCTCCCGGCGCCTGGCCAAGTGGCTCGATGCCGTGCCCGGGGGCTTCCGGGTCCGCCTGACCGAACGGGGCACGGTGAAGCGGGAGCTCACGGCCCTGGGCTGGCCCGTGAAGGACCTGGCTCCCCTGGCCCAGGGAGATCCGCTGACCTTCGCGCTCCGGGAGACCACGGCTTCCGGGCGGCCCTTTTCCCTGCGGCCCTACCAGGTGGACGCGGTCAAGGCTTTCCGGGGCGACGGAGGCCCGGGCACGGGCTACGGCGTCGTGGTCCTGCCCTGCGGGGCCGGCAAGACGGTGGTGGCCATGGCGGCCGCCGCGGCGATCGGCCGCAAGACCCTGGTGGTGACCACCAACGTGGCCGCGGTCCACCAGTGGATGGACGAGCTGGCGGACAAGACGGACCTGGCCCCCGGGGACATCGGGGAGTACACGGGCGCCCGCAAGGATGTCCGCCCCGTCACGATCGCCACCTACCAGGTCCTGGTATGGAGACCCGACAAGGATTCGGACTACCCCCATTTCGACCTCTTCCGGCGCGAGAAGTGGGGGCTGGTGATCTACGACGAGGTGCACCTCCTGCCCGCCCCGGTCTTCCGGGTGGTGGCGGAGATCCAGGCCGTCCGCCGCCTGGGGCTCACCGCCACCCTGGTCCGGGAGGACGGCCGGGAGGAGGACGTCTTCAGCCTGATCGGCCCCAAGAAGTACGACGTCCCCTGGAAGGACCTGGAGCGCAAGGGCTTCATCGCTGAGGCATTCTGCCGGGAGATCCGGGTGGCCCTGCCGGAGGACGAGTCCGTGCGCTACGCCGTGGCGGAGACGAGGGGCAAGCACAGGATCGCCGCGGAAAACCCGCGGAAACTGGAGATCGCGCGGGAGTTGGTGGCCAACCACCCGGAGGATTCCATCCTGGTGATCGGACAGTACCTGGACCAGCTGGGGATCATAGCCCGGGACCTCGGTGCGCCCCTGATCACGGGAGCCGTGTCCAACCCGGAGCGGGAGCGCATCTACGGGGACTTCAAGGCCGGCCGGGTCCGGGTCATCGTCGTTTCCAAGGTGGCCAACTTCGCCATCGACCTGCCGGACGCCTCGGTGGCGATCCAGGTCTCCGGGGCCTTCGGATCCCGGCAGGAGGAGGCCCAGAGGCTCGGCCGCATCCTGCGGCCCAAGGCGCGGAACTCCTGGTTCTATTCCCTGGTGTCCCGCTTCACCGGTGAGGAGGACTTCGCCGCCAACCGGCACCGCTTCCTGGCCGAGCAGGGCTACCGCTACACCATCGAGTCCTGGGACGGCGACCCGTGGAGCTGACGACCCTTCCCGCCCAGGCATGGCGGGACGCCATGGTGGCGGAGGACACGGAGGCCTTCCTGGCCGCGGTGCGCAACTACCTCGGCCCCCTGCCCACGCCCTACAACAAGCATGCCCTGGTAGCCCGGCTCGAGGCCTTCCTGAAAAGACCGGAGACGGGGGAGGCACAGGCCGCCCTCCTGGATTCCCTGGACGCCCGGATCCTGGGAGCCCTGGCGGCCGCCGGTCCCAGTCCGGAAGGCTTCCTCCGGGATCTCCTGGCGGACGAGAGGGGCTCCTGGGAGGTTTCCCTTCGGCTGTCCAACCTGCGGGACCGGCTGGTGCTCTTCCGGGCTCCGGGCCCCCGGGGGTCCGTCCTGGCCGTGACCCCGGCCCTGGCCCACCGGCTGGGCCGGGAGGCGGACCTGCGGGGCCTTCTGGGCTGTTCCCCGGCGGAAGGGCCTCCTCCGCCTCCCGTCGTGGACGCGGACACGATCTGCGCCGCCGCCTCGGTCCTCTTCCACGAGGAGGGGTCCCTGCGCAGGGACGGCCGGCCGGCCAAGCGGGTCCGGGCGAGGCTTCTGGCCCTCGTCCCGGAGCTGACCTTCGCGCCCGGGGGGGAGGCCGGGGCTCCGGGCTCCGGATCGGAATCAGAGGCCCTGGACGCCCTGCTGGCGGGTTTCCGGGGGGCGGGAATGCTGTCCGACGGCGAAGGCCGATCCGCGGCACCGGACATGGTCCGTCTGGCCGCAGCGGCCGAGGCCTGGGGAGAGCGTCTGCCCTACCTTCTGGCCTCGGCGGCCCTGGACCTGTCCTTCCGCCCGGAAGGTCCAGGGGCGCCCGCGGCGCCCTATGCCGTCCTGGAGGAGCGCGCCCGCGGGCTGGAGGCGATCGCAGCCGCCATTCCCCCGGGTTCCGCGGTGAGCGAGGCCGGTCTGCGCCGCCTGGCCCTGCTGACGGCCGGGCCGCGGGGGACCCCGGGATCGGCCCGGGCGGAGGCTTCCGCGGAGGCTTTGCTCCGGTTCGGCCTGGTGCGCCGTATCGGGTCGGGAATCGTGCGCGCCGCGGCGACCCGTCGCCCCCGCATCGCGGCCGGTCCCGTACCGCCCCGCGGCCCGATCCTGGTCGTGGAGGCATCCCACGCGGTACGGGTACTTCCCGAGGCGGATCCGGCGGCCAGGGTCTTCGCGGGTACGGCGTCCCGCCTGGAGAGCCGGGGAGAGGTGTGGACCTGCGTCCTGGACCGGAAGAGCTTCCGACGGGCCCTGGACGAGGGCCTGGGGTCCGAACGCATAACCCGGACTTTCGAGGAGCTTTCCGGCCTCCCCCTGCCCCAGAGCCTGGCCTTCTCCCTGGCGGGCTGGGAAAAAGAGTATTTTTCCGTTAGGCTGTACTTAGGATACATCCTGGCCGCGGAAGGGCCCGCCAGGATCCGGGCGGAGAACTCGCCCGCCCTCGCGGGGATGCTCGAGGAGCCCGTGGCGGAAGGGGCGTGGCTCCTGGATACCGACGACCCCGCCGCCATCCGCTCCGCCCTGGAGAAGGCGGGGATCCATCCCCCGAGGGTCCGCAGGGCGGGTTTTTCCCGCCCCGGCCGGGCGGATGCGCCGGGGTCGAGGGCGGCGTCCCCCGGAGCCGAGCGGCCCGCCTGGTCCCGGGCCCTGGAAACCCCGGGGGAGCTCCGGCCGACGCGGTCCCAGGAAGCCCGGCTTCGCCTGAGGTCTGCTCTGGACCGGATGGATCTTCCGGCGGAGCGCAAGGCCGAGCTGGCAGAACGGATCGCCCGGCGCCTCATCCTGACCGAGGACCAGCTGGCCCGGTCGGAGACGGAGGGCCCGGCCCTGGAGGCGGGCGCACTGGACTACCTCGGGAAGGTGCGCGTGGTGGAGCGGGTGCTTCGTTCGGGAGGCGCGGTCCTGGAGATCCTGGCCCGGCGGCCGGACGGCGAGCCGGAGAGGTTCCGGGCTCGGCCCCTGGAGCTGGAGAAGACCGATCGAGGGCTCGTGCTGCGCGCGGCGGATGCCGAGGACGGGAGCGTCCGGATCCTGCCCGTGAGCGCCATGAGCCATGTGAAGCGGATACATACTACTTTGTTTGGAGAAGATCATGACAACGATGCCCAATAAGAAGGACGATTCCATGCAGCTCAAGCTGGCCGTGCTCATCGACGCCGACAACACCCAGGCGTGGATCGTGGACGGGCTCCTGGCCGAGGTGGCCAAGTACGGCATTGCCAGCGTCAAGCGCATCTACGGCGACTGGACCACCACGAACCTGCGCCACTGGAAGGACAAGCTGCTGGCTTACGCCATCCAGCCCATCCAGCAGTTCGCGTACACCAGCGGAAAGAACGCCACGGATTCGGCGATGATCATCGACGCGATGGACCTCCTGTATTCCGAGCGCCTGGACGGATTCTGCGTCGTGACCAGCGACTCGGACTTTACGCGCCTGGCGGCCCGGCTCCGGGAATCCGGCAAGCTGGTGCTGGGGTTCGGCGAGAAGAAGACGCCCAAGCCCTTCGTGGCGGCCTGCGACAAGTTCATCTTCACCGAGATCCTTCGGGAGGCGGAGGAGGAGGCCACGTCGGGGGAGGCCACACCGGAGAAGGCCAAGCCGGAAAAGGCCAAGGAGGTGGTGGCCTCGGACTGGAAGAACGACCGCAAGCTCCAGGCCATGCTCCGGGCCGCGGTGGAGGATGCCGCGGACGAGTCCGGCTGGGCCTACCTGGGGCCGGTGGGGCAGTACGTCGCCAACCGCCAACCCGAGTTCGACCCCCGCAACTACGGCTTCCGCAAGCTCGGCGAGCTTATCCGATCCTCCGGCTGGTTCGAGATCGACGAGCGGACGAACGCCGTGGATCCCGGGAAGCAGGTGTTCATCCGGTATAAGAAGAGGTGAACAGCGGGCGGTGGACGGTGGACAGATCGGAATCGGGCCGGGCTTGAGGCTTCACCGTGCGCCATGGCAGTGATCAGAAGAGCGCTTCCGGTCACTGACCACTGTCCACCGTTCACTGACCACCGTCCTCCCCCGCGTACCTGTCCAGAATCTCGGCCACCTCCCGGACCAGGGCTTCCCGCCGGACCCGGGTCAGCGGCGGCATCCGGTCCTTGATCAGCAACTCCTCCAGGTCCCGGTCCGTCATGTACAGCCGGTAAGGTGGGACCTCCAGGGCCCGGGCCAGGCGCTCCACGTTGTCGACGGAGGGAAATTTCCGGCCGCTCTCGATCTCTCCGATGTAGCCGGGGGAGAGTTCGGCCCGTTCGGCAAGCGCCAACTGCGAAATCCCCAGGCGTCCCCGCTCCCTCTTGAGATTCTGGATGAATACGGCCTGGAGTTCCGCCACGGGATCGTCTCCCTTCGGTGGATTGATGCTAGCCCCGGGCCCTTTGCTTGACAATTTGCTTATAGCGAGTGGATCCTGGCTTATGGCCGATATTCGTCCGCGGCCGCGTCTCCGTACGGCCGCCGAAACGCTGGAAACCCTCAGGCTCCCGGAGTTGGAGGATGCCGCGCGCGGTCCCGGGGACTGCCGGGTGTGGGCTTCGGTGTACCTGGGAAGGGACGGCCGCATCCTGCTGGAGCCCCTCCGGCTTGCCGGGGCGGGGATGCCCCCCGGCTACTCGGCCTGCCTGCGGCGGCTGCCTCGGCTGCTCAGGCGGGAGGGCTTTCCGGCCGGCCTATCGGATGCGGGCGGCCGCGGACTCCGGGCGGGGAGATGCCGGCGCCTCTGAGGTCCGCCGGATCCGGGGCGGTCAGTCGAAGACGTAGTGGCGCCATTGCTCCGAGAACCCCGCGAACCCCAGGTCCCGCGCCCGCTCGGCCTGGGAGGCGACGGAATCCTGGTAGTGCATGAGGTACATTCGGGATTTCACCTCGGCGGGGAGGGCGGACAGTTCCTCCATCGAGGCGTGCACCCCGCCGGTGAAGAGCTGGCCGTCGTGGAAAATCGCCTCGAACCGGTAGGTCCGGTCGAGGTCCAGGACCATGTCGGGGTCGTAGCGGGTGTCGCTGGTGAACAGGACCCGGTCGTCCAGGATCACCCCATGACTGAAGGAGGAGTCCCTCCAGGAAGCGGAGTTGTCGGGGATGTGCTTGGTGCGGAACAGGGTAAGCCGCAGGGAGCCTACCCGGGCTATGGAAAGCTGGCGGTCGGTCCCGGGGATCCGCTTGGGGCGGACGGGGACCCAGAAGTCCTCGAACTCCAGGGGGCGGTCATCGTGCCGCTCGTTGTAGGCGCAGCCGCCCCGGAGGGACGCGTTCCACAGCAGCCGCTGGTAGGCCCGGGATATAACTACGGAAGGCTTTTTCTTCGGGCCGTACCGGTTCATCAGCATCACCTCCTCCAGCCCTCCGACATGGTCGGCGTGGGAGTGGGTGATCAGGAAGTTGTCGATTTTTGTCACCGACAGGCCCAGGTACGCCAGGGCTTCGGGGGTCCGGGTGCCGCAGTCTATCAGAAGGTGGGTGTCCCCCTTCGTAACCAGGAGGTTCGTCTGGTAGAACCGCTTGGAGAAGGCGCTTCCCGCCCCGACGAAGAAGAGCCGCAGGCTCCCGTCGCTCGAAAGCGGAAGGGGCCGCTCCGCGCTCCATTCTTCCCGGGCTGTTATTTTCATCCTCTTAACTATATCGTAGCGGTCGGGGGGTTTTCAATGAAGGCGTGAAGGGGTGAGCAGGAGGGTGGTTCGGGAATTCGACCGCATCCCCAGGTCGGAACCGAGTCTCCCGCCGCCGTTTTCCAGGGCCGCTCCTATTCGCCCATTCATGGAATCACCTATTCACCACCCACGATTCACCGTAGTATAGTGCGTTCCACACCCTGACAAGGAGTCTCGCCGATGCCGCAGAAGGTCTGGTTCATAACGGGGACCTCCAAGGGATTCGGACGTATCTGGGCGGAAGCCGCCCTGGCCCGGGGCGACCGGGTCGCGGCCGCGGCCCGGGATCCCGCATCCCTTCGGGACCTCTCCGCCGCGTACGGGGAGGCCCTCCTGCCCCTGGCCCTGGACGTACGGGACCGCCCGGCGGTCTTTCGGACCGTCGAAGCGGCCCGGAAACGGTTCGGGGGGCTGGACGTGGTCGTCAACAACGCCGGTTACGGCCTGTTCGGCGCCGTGGAGGACGTGACGGAAGAGCAGGCCCGGGCCCAGATGGAGACAAACTTCTTCGGCGCCCTGTGGGTAACCCAGGCGGTTCTTCCGGTCCTGCGGGACCAGGGCGGGGGCCGCATCCTCCAGGTGACCAGCCTGGGGGGCGTCGTGTCCTTCCCCTTCCTGGGCCTCTACCACGCCTCCAAGTGGGCGGTGGAAGGGATGAGCGAGTCCCTGGCCAAGGAGGTAGCCGGCTTCGGAATCCGGATCACGATGATCGAGCCCGGGCCTTTCGGAACGGACTGGCGGGGTCCTTCTTCGGTCCACGCCCCGAAATCGGCCCCCTACCAGGGCGCTGGACCCGTCGGCTCGGGGCTCAAGTCCGGGGATCCCAAGGCCACGGCCGCCGCGATCCTCGCGGTCGCGGATTCCGAGGATCCCCCCCTCCGGGTCTTCCTGGGCGCCGGGGTGGCCGACATCGCCCGGGCCGTGTACTCCGACCGCCAGAGGACCTGGGACGCCTGGGCCGAGGTCTCCCGGGCCGCCCAGGGCGGATAACCCCCGACGACAGCGAGGAGGGAGCATGACAGCGGAAGCCGAGGAATTCTGGCGGGAGTACGAGCGGTCGACCGGCGAGGCCGTGGAGGCCCGGTCCATGGGCCAGTGGCTGGGTCCCGGAGCCCCGAGGGAGGGGGTCTGGGGGATCCTCATCCTCACCGACCGTTCCTTCCATTTCATGGGGCGGAAGTCCGAGAACTGGGTGCGGGGGCTGCTGTCCTTCAAGGGACGATCGGATGCGGAATCCGTGGAGTTCCGGATGCCCCGGGGCGATCTCCGGTCCCTGGAGGAACCGCGCCGGGGGTGGCTGTCCCGGATCCTGGGATCCGCGTTCCCGGAGATAACCTTGACCTGGAATCCCGTCGAGGGGACGGAGCCCGCCCGGGCCGTCTTCCACGTGGACGACCAGCGGGGATTCCTCGAAGCCCTCGGGAAGGCCGTTAAGGTCCGGTGACCCGGGCCGGAAGCGGGGGGCCGGGGGAGTTGCACTGTTCCCGGACTCCCGTCTCTTCTATTGCCTTTGACAAACCGATATTCTAGGTGTTAAACTGTTCCGATAGCTATCTTCTCGGACCTGAAGGAGTGCGGGTGTCGACTCTGAAACGATATAAGAAACTGGAGAATACTCTGGTCCAGCGGCTCGTCGCCGCCCTTACCCGCACGGCCCTATCCCTTCAGGACTTCTTCCGCCGCTTCGTTAAAGCCGGGCGGCAGAAGCTCACCATCATGCTCGTTCCCCACACCGAGAAGCGCATCCTCAACCTGCAGCTCAGCTTCTTCGGTCTGGCGGGGATCCTCGCGGCCTTCGGCATCATACTTTCCGTTTCCGTGTTCGCCACCTCCCGTTTCGGCAGCACCGCCCGGCTTCTATCCGGCAAGGTCTCCGACCTGCGTTCCACCCAGGCGGACCTGGATGCCGTACGGGACGAGACCACGACACTGATCAAGGCCGCCCGCAACTTCGAGGCGGCCCTTTCCTCGACCCTGTCGCGGATCGGCATCCAGCCCTCTGCGACCTCGTCCGGCGACCGGGACGGGGACCTGGCGGCCTTTTTCGACGTGGAGGAGGCGGGCCGGGGTTCCCTCCGGGAGGTGGGCGAGATCCGCAAGGTCACCCGCTACCTGGAAAAGACGGTCAACGCGGTCAAGGAACTCGGCGGCGTCGTGGCGTCCCAGAGCGAAGTCCTCTCGGAGATTCCGAACCTCTGGCCTGTAAAGGGCGGGGTCGGCCACATCTCGATGTACTACGGCCAGAACGAGAACCCCTTCTACGGTTCCTGGTACCTGCACAAGGGCCTGGACATCTCCACCTTCCGCATGGGCGACTCCATCGTGGCCACCGCGGACGGCAAGGTCGCCAATATCGGGTACGATCCCAGCTACGGGAACAACATCATCCTGGAGCACAAGCACGGGTTTTTCACCCGCTACGCCCACCTGCAGTCCGTCCGGGTGCAGAAAGGACAGAAGGTCCAGCAGGGCCAGGTCATCGGCTACCTGGGGAATACGGGGCTCACCACGGGTCCTCACCTCCATTACGAGGTACACCTGGGCACCGAGACCATCGATCCCCTCCGCTTCCTGAATATCCGCACCAGCGCCGCGTTGACGCAGTAGCTCCCCCCGGTTAGGATACCCCTATGGCGAACCTCCGTGACTCCCTGGTGAATTCCCTCGTCGGAACGGGCAGTTCCCTGCGGGGCGACCTGGTGGTGGACGGACTCCTGCGGGTCGACGGCGACGTCGCCGGGGCGATCCGATCCACGGGCAAGGTCGTGGTGGGGCAGGGCGGCCGCTGCGAATCCTCGATCCAGGCCCGGTCCGCCATCATCGGGGGGCTGGTCAAGGGGGACGTCTGCGTAACCGAACGTCTCTCGGTCCTGGACGGGGCGGTCATCGTGGGCAACGTCTTCGCTCCCCGCATGGACGCGGAGGGCGAGGTGGTGATCCACGGGGACGTGGAGGTGAGCGGCCGCACGGAGAAGGCCGAGGAGGCCCTGCTCGACTTCCAGGCCCGGCACGGGACGAGAGTGCCGACCGTGGACCTCGGGGATCCCCGGAAGGGCGCGGGGACGGAAGGCCCATGGCGAAAATAGATCTTCCGGACAACCTCCTCTCGGGACTGGTTCCCGGGATGTCGGGCAGGAAGCCCCGGGAGGAGCGGAAGGTCGACAAGGGGAAGGGGGTCTTCCGGACCCTGATGCGGAGCGCCGAGAAGGCGGAGACGGACGGTTTCCACGCCGAATCCGTGTCGGACGCACCGTTTTCCCAGGAGGAACTGGAAGCCCTACTGGACGACGTCCACGGGCTCGGGGAGGACCTCAAGAGGGACCCCAACCCCGAGGCCGTGGTCGCCTACAAGCTGGCGGTGCGCAACTTCGTCCACTATGTCGTGGAGCGTACGTACTCCCTGGAGGAGAAGACCTCGGGGACCAATATCCTGAAACGCAAGAAGTACGTTATCCTTTCCGTCGTGGACCAGAAGCTCGAGAGACTGGCCGCGGAGATCCTGTCCACCCAGCGCAGCCAGCTGGAAATTCTCCGCAAGGTGGACGAGATTTACGGGATCCTGGTGGATCTCCTGCATTGATGCCCTGGGAGGAACGATGACGCGATACGCGGATCACGATATGACCGAGGAAGAGCTCCGGCACCTGGAGGACGAGGGGGCCGAGACGGAGCGGCGGGACGCACGTCCCCAGCAATCCCTGCCCTGGCCCCTGTACCGCCTGGCCATCGAGCACTCCCACGAGACCTTCCTGGCGGTGTACGACGGCCCCCTCCCGCAGCCGGTCGCCGCGGAGTCTCCCCCGGTTGCCGAGTCGACGGATGTCCCCGGCCTGTCGGCGGACCCGGTCCTGCCCGCCGCCCTCGTTCCCGAAGGCGCGGAGGCGGCACCGGAGGAAGCCCCGGGAGACGGCGGGCCCGCGGTACCGGCCGACCCGCCCCGGGAGGCACCGGGAGCGCCGGAAACCCTGGCCGTGGGTTCCTACGTCCTGGTCTCCACCCGCTACGGACGGGATCTCTGCCGGGTCATGGGTGTCATTCGGAATCCGGGCTATGTGGCCGCCGACGAGATAGCCCGGGTCGAGCGGATCGCCACGCCCGTGGACCTGGAGAGGAAGGCCCAGAACGCGGAAAAGGAGCGCCATGCCTTCACGGTCTGTCAGGACCGCATCCTGGCGCGCCGGCTTCCCATGAAGCTCGTGTCCGCCCACTACCTCCTGGAAGAGCCCAAGGTGCTCTTCTTCTTCACCGCCGATTCCCGGGTGGACTTCCGGGAGCTGGTCAAGGACCTGGTGTCGGTCTTCAAGATGCGGATCGAGCTCCGGCAGATCGGGGTGCGGGACGAGGCCCGGGTTACCGGGGGCTGCGGGGTCTGCGGCCGGATCCTCTGCTGCCACGGGGTCACGGACAAGCTGGTCCCGGTGTCCATCAAGATGGCCAAGGACCAGAACCTCTCCCTCAATTCCATGAAGATCTCCGGCCCCTGCGGCCGTCTGCTCTGCTGCCTGGCCTACGAGTTCGGCTTCTACCGGGAAGCCCGGCGGAGCATCCCCCCCGAGGGCGCCCGATTCCAGTGGGACGGAGTGGTCTTCCGGGTCACGGAGATCAACGTCCCCGCGGGCCGGGTCCGGATCTCCGGGGAGGACGGCAGGGTCCTGGTGGTGGAGGCTTCGCGCTTCACCCAGGCCGAAGGCCGCTGGGCCCTGAAGGACGAGTGACCCCGCAGGGAATCGCCTCCGCGGTTCGTCCGGCAATCCCGTCCGGTTCTAGGGCGCGGAGGGCGAGCTTCCGGAGGTTCCCTCTCCCAGCCGGTAGATGAGCCCCAGGCCCGCGTCGAAGAGGAAGGCCCCGGGATCCGGGCTCTGCCCCGAGAGGCCGTCCTGCCCGAAGGAGAAGACGCTGGTCTCCAGCCGCGCCGTCAGGCGCACCTTGCGGGACACCCTCCAGTCCGCCCGGGTACCCAGGATCACGCTTGCCAGGGTGTCCGTCGTCGGCAATCCCGAGTCCCAGGTCTTCGCCAGGGTCTGGTAGCCCAGGGTCCAGACCAGGGTCAGGGGGGCGCCTTTGCGGTAGACGTTCACGTCGAAGGTGTAGCGGGCCAGGCGGTCCTGGGTCATGAGGGCCGCGGTTTCCTGGATGTAGAATTTTTTCGTAAGCATGGTCAGGGTGCAGATGGCGTTGTAGACGTACCAGCCCGCGGTGATCTCCGTGGTCTCCTGGATGTAGTCCCCCGGGGCGAACAGCCCGCCGCCCAGGGAGGAATCGGAACGGATGGAGGCGAAAACCTTGCCGGGCCATTCCAACCGGAGAGAGGTCGAGAGTCCGCCCTTCAGGGGGACTTCCCGGGAGTTGAAAGCCCCGAGGAAGGGACCCGCGCTGAACTGGGCGAAGCCCAGATCGTAGGTCAGAAGTACGGTGACGAGGTGCCGCAGGACGGGGTCGGTCTCGTAGCCGATGCGGTAGGAAAGGCTGTCCCCCACGGCGTCGGAGACCGATACGGCGGCTCCCCAGAAGAGGTTGTCCGCCGGAAAGGCGCCGACCGTGGCCGCGTCCTGGCTCCAGGGGATGAAGAGGTTGCCCGCCCGGGCCTCCGTCTCGAGCTCCAGGCCGGAAAGGGGGACGGCCGCCAAGGCCAGGATCAGCACGGCCGTCGCCGCGCCGCGGGATGTTCTCATCGGGTCACCTCGTACTGAGCTTTGCAGCTAGAATTAGTTTCGGAAAATCTCTGCCTATATTCTATATCAATTTCGCGGGATATCGGGATCTTCCGGCGAATCTTGACTTAATCTCCATTCCGTATAAGATGATAGCATAATGAGCGACTACCTTGATCCGAACAACGAGGAGCTCCTCAAGGATTTTTTCGCCGAGGCCCAGAGCCAGGTAGACGCCCTGGAACAGAACATCCTGGTGCTGGAGAACGATCCCGGGAATCGGGACGCCGTGGACGAGATCTTCCGGGCGGCCCACACCCTCAAGGGCGGGGCGGCGACCGTCCAGATGACGGAGTTGCAGGGGTTCACCCACCTCGTTGAGGACGTTCTGGACGAGATCCGGTCCGATCGACTCAAGGTACGCGAAGAAGCCGTGGATGTCCTTCTCAAGGCCATCGACGTGATCAAGGCCATGCTGGAAGCCCGCATGGACGGGGGGGTGTACGACGGGGACGCCTCGGCGATCCAGGAAGCCCTGTCCTCCTTCCTCCCCGCCGACGCTTCCAAGGAAAAGAGCGGAGCCAAGGCTCCGGCGCCCAAGCCTGCGTCCGCAAAACAGGCGCCCGCCAGGCAGGCCGCCGCCCCCGAAGCGAGCGCCTCCCCGGCCCAGTCCGTCCAGGACGCCGGGCTCACGGAGTACGAGATCCTGGAACTCAAGGAAGCGGCGGGCAGGGACCGCCGGGTCTACCGGATAACCATCGCGTTCGACGAGTCGAACCTCATGAAGACCGTCAGCGCCATCCACGCCTTCGCGGCCATGCGGGACGCGGGCACGGTGCTCAAGACCAACCCGGATTTCGAGAAGCTCTACGAAGACCAGTTCTTTCCCGAGGTGGACTACTATGTCGCCACGGAACGGTCCGCGGAGGACCTGGACCGCAAGGCCCGCATCCCCGAGGTGACCCGGGACGTCCGGGTCACGGAGCTCACCTTCGAGGACTCCGGCAAGCCCTCAGCCTCTCCGGCCTCCGGAGCCGCCCAGCCCGCGGTCCCGGCCAAGCCCGCCGCGAAGGCTCCCCCGAAGGGGGCCCCGAAGGGGGCCCCGTCCCCGGGCGCGGTCACCGAGGACGAGCTGGCCCGGGCGGTGGCCCGGAAGAACGCTCCGGAACCCGTCCCGCCGGCCGGGCAGGCCTCTGCCCCGAAGCCCTCCGCCCGGGAGCCGGCCGAGGAGGAGCACCCTGCGGAGTCGGCGGAAGACGGGGAGCGCAAGAACGCGGGCCCCCGGGTACAGCAGGGCTCCATCCTGCGGGTGGATTCCCGCCGGATCGACAACCTCCTGAACCTCGTCTCCGAGACGGTCATCAACAAGGCCACCTTCAACCAGATCAGCTCCCAGTTTTCCGAGCTCCAGGGAACCTTCCTGGCCGTGCAGTCGGAGTTCCGGGACAAGCTGAAGGATTTCTTCGACGAGGTGAACGAGGCCCTGGTCTCCGGAAAAAGCGTGAAAGAAATGAAAAAGTCCCTCCAGGAGCGCTGGGCGATCCTGGCCGCCGCCCACGACCCCTTCGAGGGGGATTTCAAGTCCACGGTGGCCAAGTTCCGGTCCACCGCCCAGAACCTGGGCCGCATCACCGGAGAGCTCCAGGAAGGGGTGATGCGCATCCGCATGGTGCCCATCAGCCAGATCTTCAGCCGCTTCCCCCGGCTGGTCCGGGACCTGTCCAAGAGCCTTTCCAAGCAGGTGGACCTGGTCATCGAGGGGGAGGAGACCGAGCTGGACAAGTCCGTGATCGAGGACCTCCTGGACCCCCTCATGCACTCGGTCCGGAATGCCCTGGACCACGGGGTGGAAAGCCCCGACCTCCGCCGCGCCGCGGGCAAACCCGAGACGGGCACCGTGCACCTCCGGGCCTCCAACGAAGGCAACATGATCATCATCGAGATCGAGGACGACGGGAAGGGCATCGACGTGGAGGCGGTCAAGTCCAAGGCCGTGGACCGGGGGCTCATCCACCCCAGCAAGGTCCTCACGGACGTGGAGGCCTTCAACCTCATCTTCGAAGCCGGGTTCAGCACAGCGGCGTCCATCACGAACATCTCGGGCCGGGGCGTGGGGCTGGACGTGGTCCGCCGGCAGATCGAGAAGCTCAACGGCTCGGTGGCGGTCACCTCCAGGCCCGGCAAGGGCACCAGGTTCACGATCAAGCTTCCGTTGACCCTGGCGATCATCCAGGGCCTCCTGGTGCGGGTGGGCCGGGAAACCTACTCCATCCCCATCACCTCGGTCATCGAATCACACCGGATCAAGCCCGAAGAGATCCGCATGATCGACAACTACGAGGTCTTCAACGTCCGAAGCGACGTGGTCTCCCTCCTGCGCCTGGACCGGCTGTTCCGGATTCCCGTCACCGGGCAGAGGGAGTACAACTTCGTCGTGATCGTGGGCACCAACGAAAAGCGCGTGGGGCTCATGGTGGACTCCCTCATCGGAGAGGAGGACGTGGTCATAAAGCCCCTGCGGGACCAGTACACCGCGTCTCCGGGCATAGCCGGCGCCTCCATCCTGGGGGACGGCTCGGTTTGCCTCATCATCGACGTCAGCCAGCTTCTGGAGCTGGGGCTCAAGCGGGAGAAGGAAGAGCGAGCGCGGCTCGAGGGGGCCCTGCGATGAAGGCCGGGGGGAAGCCAGCATGACGAGCCAGACGAGCGAGTCGGACAGCCTGATCCTCGAGCGGACGGAGGAAGTGCGCAAGGAGAAGGCCGAGAAGGTCGACTTCAAGATGGTCACCTTCTCCCTCGGGGGCAAGGAATACGGCATCGACATCATGAACGTGAAGGAGATCGCCCGGGCGGGACGCTTCACCTACGTGCCGAACGCGGCCCCCTTCGTCCGGGGGGTCTACAACCTCCGGGGCGACATCATCTCCGTCATCGACCTCCGGGTCATGTACCACCTGCCCGTGGAACAGCGGGAAGGGGACGCGGTCGAGAGCCTCCTGATCCTGCGGGTGGAGGACCACGTCTTCGGGGTCATCGTGGACAGCATCGACAAGGTGGTGGGCATCTCCCGGGCGAGCATCCAGCCGCCGCACCCCATCTTCGGGGACATCAACGTCAAGTATATCCGGGGTATCGTGGAGAACGCCGGGAAGCTCTACATCATCCTGGACATAGCCAAGATCTTCTCCCCCAAGGCGGAGAAGGACGAGCATCCCGCCCGCTACGAGGCGCCCCAGGCGGCGGCGCAGGCGCCTGCCGCAGGAGCCCGGCCTGGTTCGGCCCGGGCCGCGGACGCGGACGCGGACATGACCTCGGGCTTCGTGAAGGAGGGGCTTTTCTCCTTCCGGCGTTTCGCCGTGACCGCCGTGAACGATTCCTGGTTCCGCACCCGCTACTCCGAGTGGGAACGCCAGCGCAGGGGCACGGACCCCCAGCTTCACGAGGCCGGGGACGCGGATGCCTTCCTGGAGGGCTTCCTCTCGCCGTACACCGGGACCCTCTGGGGCGCGGACTACCTGGACGCGGTCGCCGCCCTGCTTCCCGAGACGGACTCCCGGAGCCTCAATATCTGGAATCCCGGCTGCGGTAAGGGCTTCGAGACCTGGTCCCTGGCCTGCGCCCTCCGCAGGAAGTACCCGGAAGCCCGGGTGAAGATCTGGGCCAACGACTCGGACCTTCTGGCCATCTCCATGGCCCCGAACATGGTCTTCGACGCGTCCGGAGTCCCGGAGCCTTACCGGGAATACCTGGTGAAGGGGCTGAACGGATGGACGTTCAACCCGGCGATCCGGGATTCGATCTTCTTCGAATTCCACGATGTCCTGAACGCCAATCCCCTGCCGCCGGCGGATCTCATCCTCTGCCGGGACATGCTGTCCTTCCTTTCCCCGGAAGGGCAGGGGCAGGTGCTGAACGATTTCCACGAAAAGCTCAAGGGCTCCGGACTTCTCATCCTGGGAACCAACGAAACCGCCGCGACCAGCGCCTGGAGGCTTGCGGGCTCCGGCGCCGTGTCCGCGTTCGCCAAGGCATGATTCGAAATACGGGAGAGTGACATGAGAGTCGAATACATCAACCCCTTCGTGGAGTCCGCGTTCAACGTCCTCAAGGAAGTCCTCCAGGGCGATATCAAGCGGGGCGAGCTGTACCTGAAGTCCACGTCCATCCCGGTCATGGGAGTGGCCGCCATCGTGGGACTGGCGGGGGACGTGGAGGGCCGGGTCCTCTTCGATATGGACAAGCCCACGGCCCTCAAGGTGGCCTCGGTCATGAACGGCGAGGAGCTCAAGGTCATGGACGAGCTCGTGAAAGCCACGATAACCGAGTTGGCCAACATGATCACAGCCCAGGCGGTGACCAAGCTCCACGAGCTTGGATTCAAGTTCGACCTGACCCCGCCCGCCATCTTCACGGGGGAGAACATGGAGGTTTCCGACCAGGACGTGGAAGCCCTCATCGTACCCATGGAAACCGCCCAGGGCAAGCTGGAGATCAACGTGGCGATACGGGAACGCGGCTAGGCGCGGGGAGAGCACGTCATGAAGACCAAAGAGGACTTTCCCGAGATCAACACTCGGAAGCCGGACGGGCTCAAGCCCGAGGGTACGCCGTACCGCGTGTTGATCGTGGACGACTCCATGTTCGTGGCCAAGCAGCTCAACCAGATACTCACCTCCGAGGGCTACCAGGTCGTGGCCACGGCGGGGGACGGCCTGGAGGGCTACGAAAAGTACAAGGAGCTCTTCCCGAACCTGGACATCGTGACCATGGACATCACCATGCCCAAGATGGACGGCCTTTCGGCCCTGCAGAAGATCATGGAATTCGACAAGAACGCCCGGGTCATCATGATCAGCGCCCTGGGCAAGCAGGACCTGGTCAAACAGGCCCTGGTGGCGGGGGCCAAGAACTACATCGTGAAGCCCCTGGACCGGAAGAAGGTCCTGGAGAGGTTCCTGTCCGTCGTTGGCAAGTGACGAAGCCGCGCCGGTGGAGCCGCCGGATCAGGCCATCCGACCCCCGCGACATTGACACGGCGGTCGGCTTCGGGGTATAACGTCCTGTCCCCGGGGCGGTTAGCTCAGTTGGTTAGAGCACCAGTATGACACGCTGGGGGTCACAAGTTCGACTCTTGTATCGCCCAATAAGAAAAGCCCTGCCTCCGGCGGGGCTTTTCTTATTGGGCGATGCACGGAAAGTAACCCCCTTAAGGGAGGGCGTTTTTCGATAAGGCCCGAAAAAAGACATGG
>JBFZER010000180.1:0-3272 GCA_041306765.1 Spirochaetota bacterium
CCGGGCGATGCACTCGGGGGTGAAGCAAGCCCCCCGGGCGATCGGTCCCAGGTTGTCGATGTACCGGTTGACGTCCGGGGTGGTCCGGATGGCATTGGGGCAGAGGACGCTGACGCCGACCGCGCCGCCCAGCTCTTCCCGGAGGGCCAGGCTGAAGTGGAGGACGAAACTCTTGGTGGCCGCGTAAATGGGCATGGTCGGCATCGGGAAGAAGGCCCCCAGGCTGGCCACGTTCAGGATCGCCGCGTTCCGGCGCCTCAGATCCGGCAGGAAGAGCCGGACCAGGCGGACCAGGGAGAGGGCGTTCAGCTCGATGGTGGCCTCGTGGTATTCCAGGGAGTGGTCCAGGAAGTGGCCCGGAGTGCCGATCCCCGCGTTGTTGATCAGGAGGTCGACGCCGACGCCTCCCGCCTCGATACGATCCCGAAGACTCTCCAGGGTGGAGGCCTCGGTAAGGTCGCCCTCGAGCCATTCGGCCTCGATTCCGTGCTCCCTCCCGAGTTCCTCGGCCAGCCCCGGAAGGCCGCTGTCCGGCAGGGCCACGAGGAAGAGATCCATCCCCCGGCGGGCGCATTCCCCCGCCAAGGCCTTCCCCAGACCCATGCTCGCTCCCGTGATCAGCGCCCGTTTCCCTTGAAATTCCATGAGATCCTCCGGCCGTTCCCTACCGTCGCCGTCGCTTCCGCGCCGCCAAGCGCGCGCGGTCTACAAGCCGATCGGCGTCCGTTTCCGTAAAGTAAGTGAACGGTTACATACATAGTATCGCAAGCCATATTCCTTGTCAACTGCCGAGGATGGAAAAACGGCCGCTCCGGCGATAATCCAGTATATTTCAAGGAAGCGGGCGAGATTTCCATCCCGGTACCGCCAAGGGGGTCACATGAATACCGGAATCCGGGACGAACTGCTGGCCGCTCTCGAGGAGCGTTTCCGGAAGAATTCGGGCCGCCACCGGGGCGTCGAATGGGAGGAGGTGGTGGCCTGTCTGCGCGGAAACGCCTCGGCCCTCGGGGCCCTGGGCGAGATGGAGCGCACGGGGGGCGAGCCCGACGTGATTGGCCGCGACGGCGCGTCGGGGGAGATCCTCTTCTGCGACTGTTCCCCTGAGACCCCCGCGGGACGCCGGAGCCTCTGCTACGACCGGAAGGCCCTGGATTCCCGGAAGGAGCATAAGCCGGCGGGTAGCGCCGTCGAGGCCGCGGAGGCGATGGGGGCCGAACTGCTCTCGGAGGAACAATACCGGGCCCTGCAGGAACTCGGGGACTTCGACACGAAGACCTCCAGCTGGATCCGTACGCCGTCCGATGTACGGACGCTCGGGGGCGCCCTCTTCTGCGACCGCCGCTACGGCCGGGTCTTCGTCTACCACAACGGCGCGGACTCCTACTACTCCGTTCGGGGCTTCCGCGCTCTGGCCCGGGTCTGAGGAGACAAAACCATGGACATTCCCCGGATATTCACCATCACCGAAAGCGCCCACCGCATCCACAACCCGATCACGCCCGAAAAACTCGCCGTGCTCGGCGCTGCCCTGCGCCTGGAACCGGGAGCCCGGGTGCTGGATCTCGGCAGCGGCTCCGGGGAGATGCTGTGCACCTGGGCGCGCGATCACGGCATCACCGGCACCGGCATCGATAAATGCCGGCTGTTCACCGAGCGGGCGATACTCCGCGCCCAAGAGCTTGGCGTGGCCGATCGGGTCCGGTTCGTCCATGGCGACGCGGCCGGCTACGTTTCCGACGGCAAGGTCGACGTGGCCGCCTGCGTCGGCGCCACCTGGATCGGCGGGGGAGTCGCCGGAACCGTCGAACTCCTTGCTCGGAGCCTGCGCCCCGGAGGGATCATCCTCATCGGCGAGCCCTACTGGCGGAACGTTCCGCCGACGGAAGCGATCGCCAAGGGGTGCCTCGCCGGCTCGATATCGGACTTCCTCCCGCTCCCGGAACTTCTCGCGTCCTTCGGCCGCCTCGGCTGCGACGTCGTCGAGATGGTCCTGGCCGACCAGGACGGCTGGGACAGGTACGAGGCGGCCAAGTGGCTCACCATGCGTCGCTGGCTGGAGGCCAATTCCGGCGACGAGTTCGCGGATGAAGTACGGTCCAAGTTGAGTTCGGAACCCGAGCGCCACGCCAGGTACACGCGGGAATACCTGGGCTGGGGCGTGTTCGCGCTGATGCTGCGGTGATGCGTGAGGGTTTGACCGTCCATCGGTTAAATATTATGATAATGGTAATATATAGATCTTCAGCCTTGTCCAGTAGGACCGGTCCTTCAAGGAGGTACCAGCGATGAAGGGAATACCGTACGTCAGCTTCAACGGGAACTGCGAGGAGGCTGTACGTTTCTACCACTCCATATTGGGAGGGGAACTGGAGCTGCTGCGGTTCAAGGACATGCCTGAGAACGGAGGCATGTCGCCGGGCGGCACTTGGAACGAGAAAATCATGCACGGCTCCTTGAAGTTTAAGGGAGGAAACTACCTGTACTTCAGCGACGGCTGGGAAGACAGCCCGGTCGTCGTCGGAACGAATTGCACCGTGCATCTGGAAGTCGATTCCGAACAGGACGCCTATGGCTTCGTGGAGAAAATGAGCGCGGGCGGGAAGGTGCTGATGCCGGCGGCTAAGACCTTCTGGGGCTCCATTTACGGGAGCTTCATCGATAAATTCGGGGTCTGCTGGGGTATCGAATACCAACTGTGATTCTGGATGAACATTCGTTCCGACGCGCGGAACGAAGGAGCGTGCATGGTCGGCAAGCCGGTTCCCTGTCTCTGGTTCAACAATACCGCCAAGGAGGCCGTGGATTATTACCTTTCCATCTTCAAAGGAGGACGGATACTTTCGATCGATTACTACACGGAGGTGGGGGAGGAGATCACCGGGCACAGGAAAGGCGATATCGTCACCATCGAGTTCGAGGTTTTGAAATCTCGGTTCATCGCCCTCAACGCCGGACCGGAGTTCTCGTTCAATCCGTCCGTCTCGTTCACGATCGAATGCTCCACCCAGGAAGAGATCGATTACTACTGGGAACGGCTTTCGAGCAATCCCGAGGCGGAGCAGTGCGGATGGCTCCAGGATAAATACGGCGTATCGTGGCAGGTCGTCCCCAGGATGCTGTCGAAGGCGTTGCTGAAAGGAACCCCGGAACAGCGGCGGAGGGTGACGGAAGTCTACATGAACATGAAAAAATTCGACATAGCAAAGCTGAAGGCGGCCTTGAGGACGGAACCATGAGCGGAACCCCCAAGGGCGGGACGCAGGCCGAGA
>JBFZER010000181.1:0-9328 GCA_041306765.1 Spirochaetota bacterium
GCTCGGCCTCCTCGGGCTGGACCGAGGTTCCCTTCGCGGCGATGGTCTCGCAAATTCTGGGACTGCCCGTAGCCGCCGAGAACGACGTGAACGCCTGCGCCCTCGCGGAGGCCCGGTTCGGGGGCGGAGCGAGCCTGGATTGCTTCTTCTGGATGACGATCTCCACGGGTATCGGGGGAGCCTTCTGCTCGGAAGGGCGGATCGCGGGGGGACCGATGTCCGGGGAGATCGGCCACCTGATGGTGAACCCCGGGGGCGCCCCCTGCGGCTGTGGGAACCGGGGCTGCCTGGAGGCCGAGGCCGCCGGCCCCGCCTGGCGGCGCCGCGCCCTGGCGCTCCTGGACGGGGCGGCGGGTCCCGCTCCAAGAGGACACATCGCCCGTCTGGACCGGGACCGGGTGGACGCCCGGGCCGTAGCCGAGGGAGCCCGCGCAGGGGACCCGCTCTGCCTGCGGGTCATCGAGGACAGCGGCCGCGCCCTGGCGGCGGGCCTGGCCGCCGTCTTCAACCTCCTGGACCCGGACGCCGTATTCCTGGGGGGCGGCGTGGCGGAAGCCTTCGACCTTCTGGAACCCCGCCTGCGCCGGGACTTGCCGGACCTGGTGCTGGCCGGCCGGGATCGGCCCCTCCGATTGCTCAAGAGTTCCCTGGGCTACGACGCCGCCCTGGTGGGGGCGGCAGTCCTTGCCCTGTACCCATACCCGTCGCAAGGAAGGACAGCGTGAAACGAGACTTTCAAGGCCCTTTAGAGGCGTACCTCGATCGGCTCAAGGCCGCCCTGGACAAGATATCCCGGGACGAGATCAACGGATTCCTGAACCTCCTCGTGGACGCCCTGGAGGCGGGCAGGACCGTCTTCACCCTGGGAAACGGGGGCTCCGCGGCCACCGCCTCCCACATGGCCGTGGACTTCAACAAAGGCCTTTCCTACGGGAAGGCCCGGCGCTTCCGCTTTTTCTGCCTCTCGGACAACCTGCCCACCCTGACGGCCTACGCCAACGACGTGTCCTACGAGGACGTCTTCGTGGAGCCCCTGCGGAACTTCCTCGAGCCCGGGGACCTGGTGATCGCCATCTCGGGGTCCGGCAACTCCCGGAACGTGATCAAGGCGGTGGAGTACGCCAACGCGGCGGGCGCCGTGACCGTGGGCCTCACGGGCTACGACGGGGGCCTGCTCAGGAAGACCGCCCGGCACGGGGTCCACGTCCCCATCCGGGACATGCAGGTCACCGAGGATCTCCACATGGTTTTGGACCACCTGGCCTATTCGGTCCTGGGAGCGTACCTCCCGGACGAGAAACCTGGAACCGCGGGCGGCCTGGACCCGGCCGGGGCGGCCGGTCCGGAGAGATCCGGAACCCGCCATGGCTGAGCGCGACTTCAAGGCGGCCTGGCCCCTCCCCTCGTCCACCCGCTTTTTGGCGGGAACCACCATCGAGGTTGCCCGGGAACTGCCCCGGGGCCCCGCGCCGGAGCACGCCCTCTTCGACTTCGACGGGACCCTGAGCCTGATCCGGGAGGGCTGGATGGACGTGATGGTCCCCCTCCTGGCGGGGATCCTGTCCGAGTACGCCCGCCCCGGGGAGACCGAGGCCGGCATCGCCGCCCTGGTCAAAGATTTCGTAACGGAACTGACGGGCAAACAGACCATCTACCAGATGATCCGCCTGGCCGAGGAGATCCGCGCCCGGGGAGGAACGCCCCGGGATCCCCGGGACTACAAGGCCGAATATCACGAGCGGCTCATGCAACGGATCGACTCCCGGCGGAAGGGCCTGGCCGACGGAAAGCTGTCCCGGGAGGCGGCCCTGGTTCCCGGATCCCTGGAGATCCTGCGCCTCCTCCGGGACCGGGGGGTCGACATCTACATCGCCTCGGGCACCGACGAGGAATATGTCCTGGAGGAGGCCGCCCTCCTGGGGGTGGACGGGTTCGCTCCGGGCCGGATCTACGGCGCCCAGGCGGACTACGCCTCCTTCTCCAAGGAGATGGTCATCCGGCGCATCCTCACGGAGAACCGGGTGGACGGCCGCCGCCTGGCCGCCTTCGGGGACGGGTACGTGGAAATCGCGGACTGCAAGGCCGCGGGGGGCGCAGCCGTGGCCGTGGCCAGCGACGAGTCCGGCCGCTCGGGCAGGCCCGACGCCTGGAAGCGGGAGCGCCTCCTGGGCGCCGGGGCGGACCTCGTCGTTCCCGACTACCGGGACGCGGCGGCCCTGGTCGCCTACGTCTGGGACGGTATCGAGCCGATACCCGGAGGCCCCGGCCAAGGAGACCGGACATGATCCCCGGACTAGAACGCTTCGGCCCCGCGCGACTTGCCGAATTGACCGCCCGCTTCGGATCGCTCCGGGCGGCGGTCCTGGGGGATTACTTCCTGGACAAGTACTACGAGGTGGACCCCGCCCTGGCGGAGCCCTCCCTGGAAACGGGCCTCACGGCCCACCAGGTGGTCGGGGTCCGGCATTCCCCGGGGGCGGCGGGCACGGTGGTGAACAACCTGGCCGCCCTGGGCGCCGGCCGCCTTGTCGCGATCGGGTTCACCGGGGACGACGGGGAGGGCTGGGAACTCCGGAAAGACCTGGCCGTCCTGGGTGTGGACCGGACCCACCTGCATACGGATCCTTCCCGGAGCACGCCCCTGTACCTCAAGCCCCGGGACTCCGGCAGGCCGGGCTTGGCGGGCGAGCACTCCCGGTACGACGTCAAGAACCGGACCCCGACTCCGCCGGACCTCGAAGCGGCCGTCCTGGAATCCCTCCGGGCGGTCCTGCCCGAGGTGGACGCCCTGATCGTGATGGACCAGGTGGAGGACGAGGGCCGGGGCGTCGTGACGCCGGCCGTTGTCCGAGCCCTGGCTGAGCTCCTTCCCCGGTACCCGCGTGTCGTAGCCTGGACCGACTCCCGCAGGCGGATCAAAAGCTACCGGAACCTTGTCCTCAAGATGAACCAGTTCGAGCTGGCCGGCGTCCACGATCCCGAGCCCGGCTCGGAGATCCCGGACGCCCGGATCGCCCGCGCCCTGGCGGAGACGGAGGCGATGGCGGGGGCTGGGGTCTACGCCACCGTGGGCGAGCGGGGAGTCTGGGTAGGCGGCCCCCGCCCCGTCCGGGTGCCCGCGGTCCTTGTGCCGCCCCCCGTGGACCCCACGGGCGCGGGGGATTCCTTTTCCGCCGGCGCCGTCCTGGCCCTGGCCGCAGGCGCCTCCCCCGTGGAGGCGGCCCTGATGGGAAACCTCATCGCCTCCATCACCGTCCGCCAGCTGTCCACCACGGGCACCGCCCGGCCGGAGGAGCTGTCCGGAGCCCTGGACCTCTGGAAGGAGCAGAATCCGTGAACCGACTCTTCGACCGAACCCGGATCCGCGTGAAACCCCTGGCCGAGCGGGTCAACAAGCTGGACATCGAGCGCGACGCCGTGGACCCGGCCACCTATGCCGGTCACCTGTCGGACGAGGCCCGGGCGGACACCCGGACAGCGGCCCGGGAGGCCCGCGCCGCCCGGGCCCGGGGAGCCCCGGTCATCCTGGCCTTCGGGGCCCACTCCATCAAGAACGGCCTTTCCCGCCTGCTGATCCGCCTGATGGAAGGCGGCTGGGTGACCCACTTCGCCACCAACGGGGCGGGGATCATCCACGACTGGGAATTCGCCTTCCAGGGCCGCTCCGGGGAGGATGTGCGACGCTACGTGGCGGAGGGGCAGTTCGGGATCTGGGAGGAGACGGGTTCCTGGCTCAACCTGGCCCTGGCGGTCGGGGCCTGGCGGGGCCTGGGGTACGGCGAGTCCGTGGGCGCCCTTGTGGCCGAGGGAGGCCTGCCCATACCCTCGGACGCCGAGCTCGCGGACGCCGTGCTGGCCGGTGCCGCGGGGGACGCGGACGAGGCGGTCCTGACCCGGGCCGCCGCGGCGGCGGATCTCCGGGCCCTCCTCCGGGCCCACCCCCTGCCCGCGGGCTTCCTGCGGGTGGAACATCCCTGGGCCCGGTACTGCCTGGCCGCGGCCGCGTACCGCGCGCAGGTCCCCTTCACCTGCCACCCCATGTTCGGCCACGACATCATCTACACCCACCCGGCCGCCCGGGGCGCCCCCATCGGCCGCACCGCGGAGCCGGACTTCCTGTCCTTCGTCCACTCGGTCTCCACCCTGGAAGGCGGGGTCTACCTGTCCGTGGGATCCGCGGTCATGTCCCCCATGATCTTCGAGAAGGCCCTGTCCATGGCCCGCAACGCAGCCCGCTCGGAAAACCGGGCGATCGAGGATTTCTCCATCCACGTGGTGGACCTTGCGTCCTCCGCCTGGGACTGGCAGTCCGACGGGGAGCCCCCCCAGGACAACCCGGCCTACTACCTCCGGTTCTGCAAGACCTTCAGCCGGATGGGGGGCCGCATGACCTATGCCAGCGCGGACAACCGCGCCTGGCTCTCGGCGTTCCTGCGGGAACTGGAAGTATAAAAAGTTTTATTCCCAAATCAGAACAGGATTATCAGGGCGCCAGACGGATCTCCACACGTCGGTTGAGGGCCTGCTGATCCTCGGCCCGGGTGGCAGGCCGCTCGTCCCCGAAGCCCTCGACGGCCGGCGCCGCCTTCGGCTTCCACCCCGAAGCCTCCAGGGCGCGGAAGACCGCCCGGGCCCGGTCCTGGGACAGGGCCAGCCTTCCCTTCTCCGTGCCCGCGGTGGCGCAGTGGCCGGAGATCGCAATTCCGAGCTCCGGATTCCGGGCCAGTACGGCCGCAACCTTTTCGAGCTTGTCCCCCTGGTCCGGGGAGATCTCCGAAGAATCGGCGGAAAAATAGATCGTGAGGGTTTCTTCCCCCAGGGCCCGGAAGGCTTCCCGGGCGGCCGCGAGGGAATCCCCCGGGGCCGTGGCGGGCGCGGTCGAAGGGGCGGCAGGCGCCGTTTCGGCCTGAGGCGCGGGAACCGCGGGGTCGGGTCGGGTCTCGGCCGTTGATTCCGCGGAAGTCCCGGGGCGGGAGGAATCTCCGGACCGGGAACGCGAATCCGGGCTCAGGCCTCGAACCCGCGGGACCAGAAGGACGGCGAGCCCCGCGGCGACCGCCAGGATCGCCGCCGCGGTCAGGATCCGCCGCCCGCCTCCGGGTATCGGCAGTCTGCGGGTTTCGGTCAGGACCAGGCGCCCGTTCTGGACAACCCGGAACTCCGCGCGGTTCCTTCCCTCCAAGCGGCACTCCAGGTCCAGCCGGCACTCCTCGGAGGTGAGGGGGGACAGCCGTTCCGCGTTCAGGGTCGCGAGGGGAATACGCTCGGAACCGAAGGCGAGGTAGACGGGGATCTCCGCGGCGGTCTGGTAGTCCTCGATGGTCGTCAGGTGGAGGACACCCCGGCGGGCCCGGGAGAGGTCCAAGGCCTCGACGTACCCGCCGGACTTGATCCGCACACAGATATTCCCTTGCATGCGTAAAATAGTAACAGGTATTCCCGGCGGGTCAAGCGAGGAGGGGAAATTCTTCCCTGGGGGCCGGCGGCTCCCTACTCCCCCACCTTCACGGGCCGGCCGGATGCGGAGGAGGCGAACAGGGCGTCCACGACCTTCATCAGCTTGACCGCCTGGTCCGGGGTGTTCAAAGGCTCCTCGGTGCCTTCCAGGGAGCGCACGAAGTTCTGGACCGAGCGGAGCCGGCCCATGGCGTCGTCCCGGGGGACGATGACGTCCCGGTTCACGTGACGGCCGTGCTCCACCGTGAAGAGCCGGCAGCGGTCCACGCTGGTCTCGTCGATCCCGTCCACCTCGAACAAGCGCTCCACCACGCCCCCGGCCTTGGTCCCCTGGAAGGTCACGGACACGGTCTCCCGCTCGGACATCTCCGCCCAGGAGGACCGGACGAAGCAGACCTGGCCCGTCCTGAACCGGATGAAGCCGTGGCAGGCGGCCTCCACGTCGATCTTTCCGTCCGGGACGTCGGGGATGCCCCAGGGTCCGCGGAAGTCATGGTTGTCGATGAAGTCCCGGAAGGTCTGGGCCAGGACCCACTCGGGCTCCGGATAGCCCATGAAGTGGAGGGCCAGGTCCAGCATGTGCAGGAGGTCGATGACGGGTCCGCCGCCGGACACCGACTTGTCCGTGAACCAGCCGCCGAAGCCGGGGACCCCGCTGCGCCGGCACCAGACGGCCTGGGCGGAGTTGATCCTGCCGACTTCTCCGGAGCGGATGTACTCCATGAGGGCGAAGGACTCGGGACGGGCGCGGTTGTTGAAGTTGAACTGGAGGCGCTTCCCGGCCTTCCTGGCCTCATCGGCCATCTGCTCCGTGGAGGCGGCGTCCAGGGCCGGGGGCTTTTCGCAGAAGACGTGCTTGCCCGCCCGGAGGGCCTGGACGGCCAGGGGGGCGTGGTACTTGTTGGGGGTCAGGATGGATACGATGTCCAGGTCCTTGTGCGCCGCCAGGAGCTCGTCCAGGCTGGCGTACGCGGACGGGATGCCGTGGAGCCGGACTGTCCGCTCCCTCGCCTCGGGAACGGGATCCGCCAACCCGACGACCTCGACCCCCGCGCTCCGGAACCCGGGGACGTGGTACCGCGTCATCCCCCCGGCGCCTACGATGCCGACCTTCATTCCCATGCCCTACCTCCGCACAATTTCAGGAAATAACCACGGAGGACACGGAGGTCACGGAGAAGAGAGGATAAGGAGGGGATGAAATGGACGTAGGTGCCCGACTCGCTTCTTCCCTGCTCTCCCTCATCTTTTTCTCCGTGCTAGCTCCGTGTTCTCCGTGCCTCCGTGGTCGATTTTTCAATTAACCGTTGATCAGAACGGCGCCTCGGGGACGTAGAAGTCCTTGGCGTTCTCGCGGGTCACGAGCTCGGAGGGCAGGATGATCCGGCGCGGAAGGGCCCGGACCTGGTACACGTTCGGGTTGAGCTTCTCGCCCTTGACCCCGATGACCGCGTAGGAGATGGAGGTGGCGATGACCGAGGGGGAGTAGGTGACGTCCGCCTTCACCAGGGGGTTGGAGTCGTCCATGATCTCCTTGATCACGCTCTTGAGGCAGCCGCCGCCCAGGAAGAATTTGATGTCCTTGCGGCCGGACTCCTTGTACGCCTGCATGGCCCCCAGCATCATGTCGTCGTCCGCGGTGTACACGGCGTCGATCTGCTTGTACTTCTGGAGGTAGTTCTCCATGACGGTCAGGGACTTCTGGCGGTTCCAGTCGCCGGGCTGGACGTCCAGCAGCTTGATGTTGGGATACTTCTTCACCACTTCCTTGATCGTGTCCGTGCGGATGGTGTCGATCGGCGAGGGGATGCCGGTGATCAGGAGCAGGTTGCCCTTGAAACCCATCTGCTTGGCCAGCCATTCCATGCCCTTGCGGGTGTAGGCTTCGTCGTCGTTGGTGATGTAGATGTCGTAGATGCCTTCCTTGGAGACGCCGCGGTCCAGGACGACCACGTACACGCCCGCGTTGAAGGCCTTCTCCACGATGCTGGTCACCGAGGTGTCGTGGGGGAACACCACCAGGGCGTCCACCTTCTTCACCAGGAGGTCCTCGATGTCCGCCACCTGCTGGTTGACGTTGCCCGAGAACTTGAGCTCGATCTGGACGGCCTTGTCCCGGGCCTCCCAGTCCTTTTCGGCGCGCTGGGCCCACCAGTTCGCGTTGCCCATCCACCCGTGGGTGGCGCTGGGCATGGACACGCCGACCTTGTAGACCTTCTGGGCGTAGGCTCCGCCTACGACCATCGTCACGATGAGGAGCGCTAACAGTACCTTCTTCATTCCAGCCTCCCGTAGCCCTGATACGACTCGCGACGCCCCTCTTCGGGGCAGGCCCTCGACGAGGACCCGTAACGCCCCCCTGGGGGGACGGAATCGCCATGTCTGTAGACAGGAGTCAGTGGACAGGAGTCAGAAAGGACCCCCGTAGGCTGAAGCCTGCCTCGTCCCGGCGGCGGCCTTGCGCCCGGCGCCGGGTAGAAACCGAACCGAAATCACTGCCGCTGCTTCTGTATGTACACCGATCCGATGATCACGATGCCCTTCACCACCCCCTGCAGGTAGGGGGACAAGCCCGCCATGTTCAGCATGTTCTGGATGATCTGCAGCATGAAGACGCCGATGATCGTCCCCCAGATGGAGCCCCGGCCGCCGGCCATGGCGGTGCCGCCGATGATGGTGGCGGCGATGGCGTCGAGCTCGGAACCCAGGCCGAAGTTGGGGGTGGACACGGTGTTGAACCGGGCGGCCAGGAGGGCCGCGGACGCGCCCACGCACATGCCGTTGATCGCGTAGGCCCAGAACCGGACCCGGTCGATGCGCACGGCGGAGTACTGGGCCACCCGGGCGTTGGACCCCACGGCGCAGAGATAGCGGCCGTATCGGGTGTTGTCCAGGAGGAAGGCCAGGACCGCCGCCAGGGCCAACATCGTGAAGACCGGCACCGGCAGGGAGATGGCCTGGTCCCCGATCGTGAACTCGAAGATCTTGGACATCCCGAAAGTGCCGTACAGCTGGCTCTGGGAGGCGAACTCCCCGGCGTTGGCCATCTGCAGGGACAGGTACCGGAAGATGCTCATGGTGCCCAGGGTCACGATGAAGGGCACGATCTTGCCCTTGGTGATCAGAAGGCCGTTCAGGGCCCCGGAGGCGAAGCCCAGGGCGACCATCACGGAAATCCCGCCCAGGATGGACAGGACCTCGTTGCCCCCCGTGGCCTGCAGGGCCCAGTTCATGAACAGGACCCCGCAGGAGGCCACGAAGGCCGCCACGGCGCCCACGGACAGGTCGATCCCCCCGGAGATGATGACGAAGGTCATGCCCAGGGCGATGATCCCCGTGTACGAAGACTGGCGCATCACGTTGACGAGGTTTTCCGGGCGGATGAAGTAGGGCCACCCGATGACGGAGGCCAGGACGAAGAGAGCTCCCAGGGCGATGAGGGCGCCGTATTTCTCCAGGTCGATCTTCTTGGCTGTCGTCGCGCTCACGATGCGGCCTCCTCTTGGACTCCCGTCGCGTGGTACATGATCTGTTCTTCCGTGATCCGGTCCCCCTCCAGGGTCCCCGCCACCTTACCGTCCCGCATCACCAGGACCCGGTCGCACATTCCGATGATCTCCTCCAGCTCCGAGGAGATGAGCAGGCAGGAGATGCCCTTCCGGGCCAGGTCGTTGATGAACACGTAGATCTCGTGCTTGGCGGACACGTCCACCCCCCGGGTGGGCTCGTCCACGATCAGCACCGAAGGGGAGGTGTCGATGGCCTTGGCCAGGGAAACCTTCTGCTGGTTGCCCCCCGAGAGGTTCTCCAGGCGCCGTTCCAGGCTGTCCGTCTTGATATGGAAGGAGTCCACGTAGCCCTGGACCTTGGA
>JBFZER010000182.1:0-3362 GCA_041306765.1 Spirochaetota bacterium
TGTCGATTACCTGGAGCGGATCCTGGATTACTACCGGAAGCAGGGTTCGGTAATCAAGCCCTTCGAGATCCCCGCAGAGGCCGACGAGGGGGGAGACGAGGGCGGCGCGGTGCTCGAAGCCCGCCTGTCGGCCTGGCGGCGAGCCCTGGATCCGGAGTGGGCCGGCATGGGGAGCGGACAGAAGTTCCCGCCGCATACCTCGCTTCTATTCCTATTGTTCGCCGCCGCGGGAGCCGACCCGGCTGGATCCGATGGGATACGAGCCCTTGTCGAGCCAACCTTGGACTTCATGAGTTCGGGCGGTCTCCACGATCATCTGCAGGGCGGATTCTTCAGGTACTGCACGGACCGCGAGTGGATCATCCCGCACTTCGAGAAGATGCTCTACGACCAGGCTCAGCTGCTGTGGGTCTACGCGCTGGCGGCACGGCTCTTCGGCCGGCCCGACTACGCCGAGACGGCCCGGGGCGTGCTCCGCTGTCTGCGCGACAGCTTCGCTCAGGACGGCCTCTTCATCGCCGGGCTCGACGCCGATACGGAGCACCACGAAGGCGCGACCTACCTTTGGTCTGTCGATGAGCTCGGCGGCTTGCTGGGTGCCGGCGAACGGGCCGAGCTTGAGGCCGTTTTCCGGATCTCGGAGCGCGGCAATTTCGAGGGCAGGAACCACCTTGTGATGAGGAATCGACGGCCGGGACCGTCGCCCGGGGCTTCCCTGTCCGAAGGAACCCGCACTCTGCTCCTTGATGCCCGAAATAAACGGCCCCAGCCGGAACCCGACGGGCTCGTCGTCACGTCGTGGAACGCGTTGGCGGGGATCGCCCTGGTGCAGGCCTGGCGCCTCCTGGGGGACGGGCGGGCCCTGGAGGATGCCCGGCGGCTTTTCGAAGCGCTGATCGCGCGGCATTACACCGACGGCCGCCTGTACCGCTCTTCCTTCGACGGCAGATTGAACGGGACGACATACCTGGAAGACGCGGCCGCGATGCTGCTCTTCGCCGGCTTTCTGCACGAGGAAGACCGGAGCCGGGGCGGCATCATCACGGAACTGAAGGCCCTCACCCTGTCGTTCAGGGACGGAGCGGAGGGCGAAGACTCTTGGCTTGAGTCGAGGAACGCCGACTTCAGGCGCATACCCGCCGGCGGTTTCGATTCGCCCCACCCTTCGAGTTCCTCCCTGGCCCGGGCGGCCCTGGCGCGGGCGGATATCGTCGTATCGGGCAAGGCCGCCGCCTGCAGTCCCGGCTTGCCGCTCCAGGCCGATTTCAGGTCCTGGGCCTGGCTGCATACGGCGGGCGTCGTGCCGATCGCCGGCTCTCCCGAAGTCCTGCCGTGGTCCGCGCTGCCGCCGTGCACGGTACAGCACCCGGCCGATGTCGCCGTCCTCTGTCGATACGGACGCTGCGAACGGCTGTAAGCCGGCTGTCCGTTCCCGCCGGCGGGGATTCCTGTCCACTGTCCACTACTTACTTTTCACCGTCCACGGTCCACGGTATACTACTCCCGCTCCCGGGGAAGGCAGCTCCGGGGCAATATCCGCCAATCAAGGAGAGAAATCATGCCCTCCCTGTTGATCTCGGTCGCCGTCGCCGGAGGCGGACTCGCGGTGCTGTACGCCTTCCTGAAAGCACGCTGGATCTACCGGCTGAAGGTGGAAAACGCGACCCTCATCCGCATCTCGGGATATATCGCCGAGGGCGCCGAAGCCTTCCTGACCCGGGAATACAAGGTCCTGGTGCCCTTCGTGGCGATCGCCGCCGCGTTCCTGGCGGTTTCCAACCGCGGACCCCTGCGCCTCCAGGCGGCTTCCTTCGCCCTGGGCGCCCTTTGTTCCGCGGCCGCGGGTTGGTTCGGCATGAAGGTGGCCACCGCGGCCAACTCCCGTACGGCCCACGCCGCGGAGACCGGGATCGACGGTGCCCTCCAGGTTTCCTTCGCCGGCGGATCCGTCATGGGCATGACAGTGGTCGGCCTTGCCATGCTCGGCATCTCCGCCGTCCTGGCCGCGGGACTGCGGTTCTTCGGCGACGGCGCCGGCGCCCTCCACGACACGGTGTTCCCCATCCTGTCCGGTTTTTCCCTGGGAGCCAGCACCATAGCCCTGTTCGCCCGGGTGGGCGGAGGCATCTTCACCAAGGCCGCGGACGTCGGGGCGGACCTGGTGGGCAAGGTGGAGGCGGGCATCCCGGAGGACGATCCCCGGAATCCCGCGGTCATCGCGGACAACGTGGGAGACAACGTGGGCGACGTGGCCGGCATGGGAGCCGACCTCTTCGAGTCCTACGTGGGCTCCATCGTGGGCTGCGTGGTCCTGGGGGCCAACGTATTGAACGCGACGGACAGCGTGAAGATGCGGCTGTCATTCCTGCCCCTGGCCCTCTGCGCCGTGGGGATCCTGGCCTCCGTGGCGGGAACCTTCCTGGTCCGGGCCCGGCCCGGAAAGTCTCCCCAGAAGGCCCTGAACACCGGTACCTTCGGAGCCGCCCTGCTGGCCACCGCCTTCCTGTACCCCGTCATAGCCTTCATCCTGGGCGGCGAGACCTTCGACAAGGGCTACGGCGCCCTCCATATCTTCCTGGCCGCCATCCTCGGGCTGGCCTCGGGGGTCGCCATCGGAACCCTGACCGAATTCTTCACGGGCACCTCGACCAAGCCCGTGCTCAAGATAGCCCGGGCCTGCGACACCGGATCCGCCACCGCCATCATCAGCGGCCTGGGGGTCGGCATGCTCTCCACCCTCCCCCCGACCCTGGTTATCGCCGCGGCCATCCTGGGATCCTTCCAGCTGGCCGGGCTCTACGGTGTCGGCATCGCCGCCCTGGGCATGCTCCTGACCCTGGGGATCCAGCTGTCCGTGGACGCCTACGGCCCCATCGCGGACAATGCCGGAGGACTCGCTGTGATGAGCGCCCTGAAGAAGGAGGTCCGGGAAATCACCGATTCCCTGGACGCCGTGGGCAACACCACCGCCGCCATCGGCAAGGGCTTCGCGGTGGGTTCCGCGGCCCTGACCTCCATCATCCTGTTCAGCGCCTTCGTCCAGGCCACCGGCGCGGCGGACACCCTGGACCTGTCCATCGTGAGCGTCCCGGTCCTGGTGGGATTCTTCCTGGGCGGCATGATTCCCTTCCTCTTCTCCAGCCTGGCCATGGACGCCATCGGCGTCTCCGCCTTCGCGATGATCGAGGAGGTGCGGCGCCAGTTCCGGGAAAGGCCCGGCATCCTGGAGGAGACCGAGACTCCGGACTACCGGGCCTGCGTGGACATCAGCACCCAGTCGGCCCTCCGGAAGATGATCCTCCCCGGGATCATCGCGGCTGTGACCCCGGTCCTGGTCGGGGTCCTGGGGGGCATCCCCATGC
>JBFZER010000183.1:0-10971 GCA_041306765.1 Spirochaetota bacterium
TTTCGGAGTACTGCTTCTCCGTCGTGGACCCCGCCTTCCCGGCCCGGGCCCGGGCGGCGGGAGGCGGCTTCATCGTAGCCGGGGAGAACTACGGCCAGGGCTCCAGCCGGGAGCACGCCGCCCTCTCGCCCCTCTTCCTGGGGGTCAAGGCCGTGATCGCCGCGTCCTACGCCCGTATCCACCGGCAGAACCTGGTGAACGCGGGGATCCTGCCCCTGACCTTCGCGGACAAGGCCGACCGGGCCGCCCTGGGCGCCGGAGACCGCCTGAGGATCGAGGGCCTGCGGGGCGCCCTGGACGGCAAGACCGTCCGGATCCGGAACGAGACGACCGGCAAGACCGTGGAGGCTCTTCATGGCCTGTCCCGACGGCAGGTCGAGATCCTCCGGGCGGGGGGGGCGCTGAACGCCGCCCGCGCCGCGGGGCCGGGGGTCTAGGACCGTGGCCGCCGCGTACGGAGACCGGGATATCCGGGAGATCCGCGACGCCCCCGCCCTGGCGGAGCGCCGGTCCCTCCTGGCCTCCCGGGATCTCTCGGTGCCCGAGGGATCTGACCTCATCCTGGGTCTGTACGAGGGGGATCGGCTGGCGGCCACGGGCTCCCTGGTGGGAAACGTGATCCAGGGTCTGGCCGTGTCCCGGGAAACCGAGGGCTCCGGCGCGGCCGCAGTCCTGGTGACGGCCCTGCTCAAGGCGGCCGCGGCCCGGGGGCTGGGCCGGGTGGCGGTCTTCACCAAGCCCCGGGAGGCCGCAGTCTTCGAGGACCTGGGCTTCCGCCGCCTGGCCACAGCCGAGCGCCCCGCCACGGGGCTCGGGGCCTCCCTGCTCGAGTGGGGCAGCCCGGGGATCGAGGACTGGAAGGCCGACCTGGCCCGCCGCGTCGCGGGCCGGCCCCGGCCCTCCGGGGTCGTCGTGGTGAACTGCAACCCCTTCACCCGGGGGCACCAGGCCCTGCTGGAATGGGCCGCGGGAAGCGCCGCCTGGGTGCATGTCCTGGTGGTGGAGGAGGACCGATCCCTCTTTCCCTTCGCGGTCCGCCTGGACCTTGTGCGGAAGGGGACGGCGCACATCCGGAACCTCGAGGTCCACCCCGGCGGGCCCTATGTGATCTCCTCCGCCACCTTTCCGACGTACTTCACCCGGCCCCGGCCGGGCTCCCCGGACGACGCCGTCGCGGAGCTCCACGCGGCCCTGGACCTGGAAGTCTTCCGGGCCCACGTCGCTCCGACCCTCGGAGCTTCGGAGCGCTTCGTGGGCACCGAGCCGTATTGCCCGACCACCTCGGCGTACAATAGGCTCATGAAGGAGATTCTCCCGGCTGTCAGGCCGGACTCCGCCGCCCTGGCACTTCGGGAGCTGCCCCGGGTGGAGCAGGGAGGCTCGGCGGTGAGCGCCTCCCGGGTCCGGGACCTGATCCGGGCCGGACGCCTGGAAGAGGTCCGCTCCCTGGTGCCCGGGACCACCTGGGACTGGCTCCTGTCCCCCGGGGCGGTGCCGGTCCTGGAGCGAATCCGGGAAAGCGATTCGAGGCATTGAGAGGCCGCGGGGGCGTCAAGGGTCGTTTCCGGCGCCGGGCGGCGAGGAACCTGTCAATTATGGAAGGAAGCGTATGAAGGCCAAGAAAGAAGCGATGGCGGGCACCCTGGAATCCAGCGATGCCCTCATAACCGTCACCCCCCGTGAGGGCGAGGGCGTCGAGTTCCGGATCGAGAGCATCGTGTTCAAGCAGTACGGACGCCGGATACGGTCCGTGGCCGAGGAAACGGCCGCGGCGGCGGGGCTGTCCGGGGCGGAACTGCGGGTGCAGGACCGGGGTGCCCTGGAGTGCACCCTCCGGGCCCGCCTGGAGACCGCGATCGAGCGGGCGACGACCGGAACGTGAGCTCTCCGGCCCTGGATGCCCGGGAGGAACGCTGGGCGCGGAGACTCTCCCTCGCCCGGAACCTGCCGCCCGGCGCAAGCCTCCTGACCCTCACCCTCCGGATCCCCGCGGCCCTGCGCCTGGACGGGGCTTTCGACGGGGCGGCGCGGGCGCTGTTCGAGACCCTGGAGTCGGAGGCCCGCTTGTCCGGGGCGGCCGTCCTTTCCGCCGAATTCCGCGCCTCCGCGGACGGCCCCGAAGGCTGGCTGGCCCTGGGAGACGGGGTCCGGGAAGCCAAGGCCCTCGCCCTCCGTATCGAAGAGGGGCATCCCCGGGGCGCCCTGGCGGACATCGACGCCATGGACTGCGACGGGCGCGCGGTCGGACGTCCGGACCTGGGCCTGCCGCCCCGGACCTGCCTGGTCTGCGGCGGTCCCGCCGCGGTCTGCGCCGCCGGGGCCGTACACGATATCCAAGAAATTCGCGGGGCTGTCGAGGCGATCCTGGCCCGGCCGGCCCCGGTTCCCGGGGACTCCGAACCGTTCCGTGCAGCGACAGCCGCCCGCCGCGAACCGCCCGCGGCCGGCCGGACCCCCGCGGAGCCCTTGGCCCGGCAGCCCGCTCCGGACCGGATAGGCCGCCTGGCCCTGCGGGCCCTGTTGGAGGAAGCGGCTGTGGATCCAAAACCAGGACTCGTGACACCCTCCTCCCGGGGCGCCCACGAGGACATGGACCATTTCACCTTCCTGGCCGGGGCGGCGGCCCTGGCCCCCTGGTTTTCCGAGGCGGCCGTCCTGGGCGCCGGACTTGCCGGGTTCGCCTCTCCGGAGGATCCCGCCGCCCGAGGCCTCCTGGACCGCCTGCGCGCCGCCGGGCGCCGCGCCGAAGCCTCGATGTTCGAGGCCACCGGGGGAGTGAACACCCAAAAAGGGCTGGTCTTTTCCCTGGGCGCCCTCTGCGCCGCGGCGGGGTCCCGGGCGGCCCGGGGCTGCGTCCTGACTCCGGAGTCCTGCTGCGCCGAGGCGGGGGCCCTGGTCCGGGTCGCCGCGGGGGCCGATTTCGCGGCTGCGGCGTCCAAGCCCGAGGCAGACATGACCCCGGGGGAGCGGCTCCACCGTCAATCGGGAATCGAGGGCGCCCGGGGAGAGGCCTCCCGGGGTTTCCCCTCGGCCCTGCGGCTCGCCCTGCCCCGGCTGCGTAAAGGCCTGGCCGCCGGACTGTCCCGGAACGACGCACTGGCGGAAGCCCTCCTGGTTCTCTACACGTCCGTTGAGGACACCTGCGTCCTTTCCCGGGGCGGGCCGGAGGGTCTCGGGTTCCTGCGGGCCGGGGCGGTCCGTGCCCTCGACGAGGGGGGTCTCTCGACCCCCGCCGGCCGCGCCGCGATCCGGAATCTGGACGAGGAGTTGAAGGTCCGGAACCTCAGTCCCGGGGGCTGCGCGGACCTCCTGGCTGTGACGAGTTTTCTGGAGATGCTGGCATAGGGGTGCCCGAGGCCGGGCCGCGGGCGGACCCGGCTCCGGGCGCGAAGACCGGCCCTGCGGGCTTACTTCAGGTGCCGGTCCAGGAAGTCCAGGATCCCGGACACGTTGGCCGCGGCCTCGAACAAGGGTCCGCCGTGACCCGCGCCTTCCAGGCTCTGGAAAACCACCCGGTCCGCGCCGATGGACGCGGCCAGGCGTGCGGCGAATTCCCGGGACTGGGTGATCGGGACGTTGCGGTCCGCCGTACCGTGCTGGACGTACATGGGCGGATCGTCGGAGGAGATGTAGGATCCCGGATCGGCCTTCCTCGCCAGGTCCCGGGCCTCCGGGGTGCCCACGGTCTTTCCCAGGTATCTCGATTCCGGGGATGTCGGGGAGGAGGTCGGACCCATGCCTCCGCTCGTCCCCAGGGCCTTGAACTGCTCGTCCATGGCGGTGAAGTCCAGGGGGCCGTACCAGTCCACCGCGGCCTGGACGGCGTCGGATACCCCGGCATTCCCCAGGGAGGGATCGGCCAGGGAGGGTTCGTTCGCCGAGACGGCGACCAGGGCCGCGAGGTTTCCCCCGGCGGAACTGCCCCAGGCGGCGAAGCGGCGGGGATCGAGGTTGTACTTCCCGGCGGAGGCACGCAGGAATTTCACGGCCGCCTTGGCGTCGTTCACCGCCGCGGGGAATGCCGCTTCCCCGCTCAGGCGATAGCCGACCGACGCGACCGCGTATCCCCGTTTGAGGCCCTCGAGCATCGGCCCGATGCCCAGGGATTTGCCGCCGACCATGAACCCTCCCGGGTGGAACTCCACGATAAGGGGGAAGGGTCCGCTTCCCTCGTTGGGGATATACAGATCCAGTTTCTGGACCGCGGACTTGGAAGCGTAGGCCAGGTCGAGGTGTTTCGCCTTGATCCACGAGGTGTCCGCGGCCTGCATGCCCTCGGGTTGGATCCCCGTCACGGGCTGACCCGCGGACAGGAAACTCGCGCCGGGCAGGGGCGGGTCGCTGGCCCCCGATCCCGGGCTTTCCTTGGAAGGCGAACCGCAGGAGAGAAGCAGGAACGCCGGGGCAAGGGCGATCAGGAACACTTTCAGTGCTTTCATTTTTCCTCCCTCCGATCCGGGCATCCGCCTTGTGGATGTGGAAGGTATTTGCAGTTGGCATGTTCCCGGGAGGTCCGCCCGCGGCCGGGACGGGAACAGCCGGGATGCACGGTATCGTCACCGCCCACGATACCATCCGGAAGGATCGCTGTCAAAGTCGATTCCCCGGGGAAACCCGGCGAAGGAGCGGCGCACCGTACCGGTCGTGCCGCCCCCTCCCGGAAGTGTCGTGATCAACGGAACGCCCGCTGGTTGCAGGCGTACTGCCAGGCGTCGGCGGCCACGCGGGCTCCGTACTCATCCCCGGCCGCGGAGGGGCGGGCAGGGGCTCGGGGCTTGATGGTCCGGGCCGGCGCCAGCGCCGGAGCGGCCTCCGACTTGCGCAGGATTGATATCAGGTTCGAAAGGCGAAGGATCAAGGTCATGGTGTTCACTCCGATGGTTCGGCATGGACGAAATCCGGGGTATCCCGTGCGCCCATAGGACAGGGAATCCCCCGAAACCAGGAGCCGCAGGAGAGGCCGGCGCTCAGTTCGCGGCGCCTGGGCCTCGGCCGCACGGCCGGGATCCGTCGGGCATGAGGAATCGCCCCGGTAACAGCGCGACGATGCGGTCCTCACCGCCGATGCAAGGCGGAGGGGAGCAGGGCCGGTGTTAACCCGCGAGGCTCTCGGGAAGGCTGTCTACGGTTCAGGGTGCGCGATCCGGTCAGGACCGTCGGGCCTCCCGAGCTACATGCCCAGGACGGGAGTGGAGGGGCAACAATCGCAGAGAATCATTTATATACTCCTTGTGCAATCACGCGAAAAGGGCGGCATCCTTCCGCCCTGCGAGGCACCGCTTCGTTCCCCCCATGGGAACCGGCGCATATCCTCGGGGACCATCCCGGTGCGGACCCATCGGGCTCCGCGTCGCGTGATTTTCGGGAAACGATATCGAAGGAATTCGATCGTGTCAAGTGTCGATAAATTATTATTTAAAACAAAGAATGGTTCCGAAAATGTGAGGCGGATAATCCGTCAACCTGCCTGGAGTCCGGCAATATTCGTCGCAAGTCTCATGCTCCTCTTGTCCCCATGTACCCGTAATATCGTTCCAGGGCTAGAATCACCAAGGCGCAGACCATCACCAGGCCTCCCAGCCCCAATCCCAGGAACGTGAAGCCCGCCTGGAACCCGTGAAGGTCGATCCAGCGGCCCAACAGGGGGGTGAGCACGCCGCTCCCCTCCATGCCCGCAAAGAAATAGATGCCCAGTACGGTGGATCGAAGGTTCGTCGGAACCTTCTCCGTCAAGTAGGCTTCCGCGGCGGGCATGCGCACGTAGGGAACCGCGCCGAGCACGGCCAGCAATGCGATGAACCCGAATCCGTAGGGAACCCGGGGCAGGGCCAGCAGCCCCGCGACCGCGGAGAAGGACGCGGCTGCCGCCACCCGCTTTCGGCCGAACCGATCCGCCAGACGGCCGCCCAGGGGGGCCGCCCAGATTCCGGCGGAGAAGTACAGTGCAAGAAGTGCGGCGGCGGTGCTCTCCGTTGCCCCGAGGGCGTCCACGATGTACAGGGTCAGGAAGGACGAGGCGGACCCCAGGGCCGCTCCCATGGCCGTGACCATGAGGATGAAGGCGGAGAGCTCGAGGACGAGGCCGGCGGGCAGTTTGCCCCGGACCGGGTCCGCGGCCGATGCCGCGGCGGCCGGCCCGCCGAGGGCCTGCCGGACGCAGGCGCGGTACACGAAGGCTCCCAGGAGGACGACGGGAACCGAGAAGGACAGGAAAGCGCCCCGCCAGCCCAGGGCCGTAGCCGCGGCCACTCCCAGCAGGGGAGCGGCGAAGTAGCTGACGCTCCCCCCGATGACGTGGATTCCCAGGGCGCGCCCTCGCTTGTCCGGTTCCACCGCCGAGGTGATGAGGGGTGAGGCCGCGGGGTGGTATCCACCTCCCAGTATGCCCATGAGGACCAGAGAAACGATCAGGAACGGGTACCCCGAGGATAGCCCCAGAAGGAGCCCCGTCGCCCCGACCCCCGCGATGCCGGCGGTCAGGACCACCCGGGCGCCGATCCGGTCGGCAAGGCGTCCCGCGGGGATCTGCCCGAAGCCGTAGGCGAGGTTGAACGCCGCCAGGACGATCCCCACCTGGGCGTAGCTCAGTCCCAGGTCGTCCCGGATGAAGGGAAGCAGGGGCGTGAGGAGGGCGGTGAGGACATGGTGGCTGAAGTGGGCCAGGGTCAGGAGGAGGACGGTCCGGGAGGAGACGCGCATGCGGCCATTGTAAAGCGAATCTTGCCGGGAGTCCAACTCGCCCTTCCGGAGGTTTCGCACGGGCGTGCTTCAGGAGCCGGCCTGCCGGCGGCCATCGGAGTCAAGGGTCCCAGCCGGGGGACGTCCCTGCGGAGATCCTGGGTCCGGGTCTCGGCCCACATGACTCCGCTGCCCCGTTTTGCTCCCCGCAGCCACGCCCCCAGGTCCCCGATTTCGTGGTCGCCGTGAAACGACCTAGAAGCTCACGGCGATGCCGACGACGGCATAGTGGAAGAGTGCAAAAGTGTAGACGCCGCCTCCCCCGTCGGAGCCCCCCTCCAGAATTCGATACCCCAAGCGCAGGGCGAGGTTTTCCGAGGGCCGGTATTCCAGGGCCAACAGGGCGTCCTCTGCCCGACCGAAGGGCGAAACCAGGCCTTCTGCGTCCAGGAGGATGCCGAAGGCCGGCGTGATTTCCCAGCGCGCCAGGAAGCTCAGAAGGGGAACAAAGCCCAGGTCTTCCCGATGTTCATAGGCGCCCGAACTCATGATGGCGATGTCCGCGCTGCGGAGCTTGAGTCCGGCCCCGGCGGCGAACTCGAAGGGGCCCCGGGGCCGGAAAGCGTAGCGATAGCTCAGTCGGTACGAATCGAAACGGTAGAGGGATTCCACGGAAGTCCCGATCGTGAAAATAGTGCCCTGATAGTCAAGGTCCTCCGAAAGAACGGCCGAGCCTCTCGCCGAAAGGGGCGCGGCGAGGAAATAGAGGCGATGCCGCTCTCCTAGGAAGAGCCCAAGTCGGGTCCGGAGGGCGAGGGCGGGATCGGAGGGGATGTCGCTCTTGAGGGATATGTCGCTGCCCGTGTCCGCCGGTATCCGCAGGTCGTTGTAGCCGGTGAAGGCCGCGCCCGCCTCAAGCTCGACGATGCCGCGGATCCGCAGCCCCTGGGCAGCAAGGCCGCCGCCAAGGGAATAACCGAAGGCGAAAACAAGAAACAGGGAGCGTAAGAACCTCATTTTTGACATCGAATTACTCCTTGCCGGCCCCGGCGAAAAGAAGGCTGTGGAAACCGAACCCTGTCTACACACGCTCGTCGACCATAAGCTCGGCGGCAGCCTTGGACATGAGCCGGTACGCCTCGGCCGCCACGCGGGCATCCGCCGCCGAGGCCGCGTAGGGGCCGAGGGTCGACAAATGAGCCGCCTCGTGCGCCCGTACGGCCGCGTCCCGCGCTCGGACTGTCCCGGAATCTACGGCAGAGGGCGAACCCGGAGCGGGGTTGCCAACCGATTCCGGTTCCTTGAAACCGCCCCGCTCCCCGAGGCGGACCACCAGAACCGTTTCTCTGGACAGGCCCCCCCGGTGGACGGGGGCGGCGCGGGTGCCCGGGATCCGCCCCGGAACCTCGTAGATGATACGCATCGCTATGCAGAAAAGTATACTTCCGTGCCGGCGTACCCGCAAGTTCGAAACCGAGCCCCGACGCTCGGGAACAGGGGAACCGGCTATCCTGAGCTACACCGAGCCATCAGGAAGTGGTTTGGCACATTTTTTGTACAGTGGGGGCTGGTTCTATGGGTACAGCTCACCGTTGTTCCGCGATTCGTGTCAGGTACTCCCGCCACGGGAGGACTTCCGCGAAGTCCAGGCTGAAGGGTTCCGGCGCGGTGCAGACGAGGAGGCACGGTACTTCCGGCCAGTCCTCCCGGAACGCGCGCAGACCGGAAAGATCGGCGCCGCTCACCGACGGCCTGCTCTTGAACTCCACGGCGAATCCGATCCGCCCGTTCAGCTCGACCACAAGATCGACCTCCGCCCCGTTGTTGGTTCTCCAGTAATACAGCCGAGCGTCGGCCCGGGCGTAATCGAGCCGGCGCCGGGTTTCCTGAATCAGGAATTGCTCGAACAAGCCCCCCCTCGAGACCGGATCGAGCGGCTCGGCGAGCCGGTGCGCGAGGGCGTTCGTGACCCCGTTGTCGAAAAGATAGAATTTCGGATGGGCCACGAGCCGCTTGAGCGGACTGCGGGTCCACGCGTCCAGCCGGAATCCGATGAGCGTGTCCTCGAGCACCTCGAAGTACGACTGCACCGTCTTGACCGGCAATCCCGCCTCCTTGCCGAGGGAGCTGTAGTTGAGGATGCCCCCCGCGTACGCCGCCGCGAGGTCCAGGAACCGGGTGAAGCCGCCCAGGTTCCGCACCAACCCCTCGGACTGGATTTCCTCGCGCAGGTAGATTTCGACGTAGCTGCGCAGGGTGTCCCGGGCATCGGCCGAATCGAGCCCCTGAAGGGGAGGCAGGGTCCCGAACCGCAGGGCCTGCTCAAGCTCGAAGTCCGGACCGAGTTCGCGGACCGTGAAGGGATGAAGGAACCGGAGAAGAGCCCGGCCGCCGAGAAGGTTGGCCCCGCCGCGTCTCAATTTTCTCGCGCTCGAACCGCTCAGGATGAAGCGCAGGGAGGTCGAATCCAAGAGGTTCTGGACCTCATTCAGAAGGGCGGGGATTCTCTGCACTTCGTCGAGGAGTACCCACTCGATGCCCTGTCCAGTCCGAGCCAGCGCCTCCCGTCCGAACTGCCCGGGATCCCGCAGATACCGGAAATACGTTTCGCTGTCCAGCAGATTGACGAACCACGCATGCTCGAGCTCCAGGCCTTTCAGCCAGGTGCTCTTCCCGGTCTGGCGGGGACCGAAGAGGAAAAAGGAGCGGGGGACGGGTTTCAATTCTCTCTGGATCATGATGCCAAAGTGTATGGTATTTTGGCACCGTGGTAAAGAGATATGAACGGATTATGAAGAGCAGTAACACCAAACAAGATGACCAAGACGGAGCCGGCCCGAAGGCTCCAGACGTCCCGGGCGGCAGAGGTAATCGGCAAGAGGCTCAGGCTGGAGCTGGTGTACCTTGCCGATCTGCATATCCTACGTGTGATGACCCGGCCTCCCGGATGTCGCCTTTACGACCCCTCGTAATACTCGAGCATCACCCGCAGGTCGGCGGCTACCAGGGCCCTCCACTCGACAGGTTCCAGGAGTTCCGCGCCCGGACCGAGCCAGCGGATGAGCTCCACGGCGGTCTCGGGATAGCTTTCCCCGTAGATCATGAGGGTCCTGCCGTCCTCGCCCGCGGCGAATTCCGCGGTTCCGTAGTACCAATCCTTCTTCAAGAGTTCGGCTTGGGCGGCGCTGAGGGCGATGCGGGCGGGATGCCGCAGAGTCCAGCTTTTCATCGCCTCCCGCATCCATTTGCGCTCCAGGAGTTCCGCCACGTCGTAGTCGTCCCGGGTGGGGTGCATCGACCTTCCGCGGCGAAGATCCACGACCCGATCCGCTCGCCACAGGCGGACGTTCCCTCCGTCGCCGCCCTTCCTGCCCGCGAGGTACCAGCGATCGCGGTCCCAGAGGATGGCGCAGGGCTCCACGTCCATGTAGGCCCCTTCTCCGGCCGCGCCGTACCGCAGGCGGAGCCTCGACCGCTCCAAGAGCGCACGGAGGAAGAGGCCCACGGAGGCCCCCTCGGCCGTCACCGAGGGGGGGTCCCGGCTCCGCAGGTCATTCGGCTCGCGGTGCAGAAGATCCGCCGGCACCTGCTCGAATCCTATGAACTTGGCGGCCCGCGAAACCCGATCCTGAGTCGCGGCGGGCAGAACCGCCATGAGCTTGCGCTCCGCGTTCTCCGCCTCGTCCGGAAAGGGCACCACCCGCAGGCGCTTCAGGATCAGGAGGCCGAGCAGGAGGGTCGTGGCTTCCTCCATGCAGAGGGATACGGGCGGAAGGAAGTATCCGTCCCGGAGCTTGAAGCCGCCCGCCCTCCCCATCTCCGCGATCACCGGCACGCCCTGCATGCCGAGAGATTCGATGTCGCGGTAGATGGTGCGGACGGAGACCTCGAAACGGCGGGCGAGGCTCGCGGCCGAGACCGGGCGGCCGTCGCGCAGGAGGAGAACCATGCCGAAAAGGCGTTCGATTCGATTCATGCGATTTCCTATAAAGTATGACATAGGTTGACACTGAAGGGAAGTAAGCTCGGTTCAGGACGGAGAGAGACAACGTCCATAGGGAGGTTTTCGATGAATAGGAAGATCGCGTACCTGTACACCTTCGAAGGTTTGGCCGACTGGGAAATCGGCTATCTCACCGCGGAACTCGCCTCGCGCCGATATTTGAACGGACCGGCCGAAGCTCCCGAGCTTCGGACCTTCGGCAAGGACCTAGGGGAGATCGTGACGATGGGCGGGCTCCGCGTCACGAGCGACCTGAGCCTTAGCGAGGTCCGCTTGGAGAACGCCGCCCT